>NZ_JAYJLJ010000003.1:0-266846 GCF_051948815.1 Aeromonas sp. Lyrl_2 | reverse complement strand
CTAGGCCCTGTGGCTGGAAGCCTTGATGACGGTTCAAAGGTCGTATTGGGGATGCAATCTGATGTGTTTGCGTGCTGTACTATCCAGGGAGACCAAATCTCGGTGAGGGGGACGCCTAGGTTTGAGCAGGCCATCAAGTCGGCATATGCCCAGGCCAAGCCGACAATGTGGTTCGGTTCGGCAGAGAAAGAGCGCCCGAAGGCAGAAACCATTCCTCCTGCTCTCAAGCCAAAAACCGATACAACGTCAGCCACAACCTATCGTGTGCCAGTGCTCATCTACAAGTCGAAGCGTGAGCCAGGTAAGAACGTTGATGGCAACCCCGCCGAAGATATGACCTACGGCAAAATGACGGCAGAGCAGATCAAGGCTATCCCCATGTTCGTAGGGAAGATGGGAGATGACGGCTTTATTGGTGATCTCGAAAAGACTGACCCCAAGGTGTTCTTTAGTAGCTTCCGCAACATGGCCACATTGTTTGCGACTGGCGACTTGAAGATGAACATTCTGGCCATGATCGCCAAATTCGAAAAATCTGAGGGGGGTGAATACCGGAACCAAGCATTGACGAGAGCAGCGCGAGCTCACCCGACCACGATCAAGTTCTCAGATACCCTTATCAAGGAAGTGAAGGCAAAGCTGGCCGAACTTGATGGTGATGTGAACAAGCTTGTTCTGAGTGACTTGATGCAGCAATACAGCAAGACCTCCGGCTTTCGGTTACCCATCTTCAACTCTGCGGCGGATAAGGTGCAGGGCCTCACAATTGCGGTGAACGATGTCTGGGCAGGCAAGGCGGAAATCGCGACATATGAAAAATTTGGCGACTTCTACAAAGGGACGATCAAAGTAACGCTATATGACCACTTCGGTCTCGATTATCCTGACATTGGCCCTGACCCCACGACCGGAAGAGTCAAGTTCTACGGCCTGGCGTCCGGTTTCAGAAGCTGGTTTGTTCTTCAACACTACAAGCGCTTTGCCTACAAGCCATTTTTGACCGTCATTGAACTCAGCTATCCATTCCAAGGGGAACTAAAGTGAGCGCAGCAGTGAAGACAGAGAGAACATGGGTATTCGTGTTTTTCATGCTCTATCACCTCTTGAATGCATCGATCCTGTTCATTCAGCCTGTCTATGACTGGTTTAACGATGAATACTCACTGACTGGCCTATATGTACTGCTCATGCCCTATCTCTGGGGTTTGATAACGATACTGGGGGCGATTTTGTTCTTGTCAGATCGCTCTTGGAAATATTTGGCAGGCAATCTACTCGGTGGTTCGATCCTTCTCTTCTGGTGGCTTAGACTGGCATCCCAATATTAGTGAGTAACGTCAGGCATATGAATGAGTAGACCGAATGGCATTTTCTTGGGTGTGGCTTCATGCAGCGTAAGCTGCAAGCTCACAAGATCTGTTCGAAACGGAAATGAGTTCCCGCCTTTTCTATCCACTGGTTGCTGTAGCGCCACACAGCAGCAATACATCCAGTTTTTCATTAGCTCCGGTCTGAGATTTTCAGCCTGTATCTCCATCCTCATTACCAGCTCTGCTGTTCTGCTGCATGTGTTATATTCGGCTCAAACATTGAGCCGAATGATGGGCTGGGTCGGCTCATTATTGAGACCCTAGCATGTTGGATGAGGAAATAATGGAACCATTGTGGATTTGGCAACAAGCAGATTGGCCCCATTTTCGTTGGCAGGATAGCGAGATATTGCCCAGATTACGGCACGTTCAACGCAGGCAGGGAATTCTAATCGGTCGTCATTCCAGGTTGGGGAACTCCGACCAAGCGTTAGATACGTTACTGGCTAACATCATCTCCTCATCCGCTATCGAAGGCGAACGCCTCAATGCCCAATCTGTGCGTTCCTCCCTTGCTCGGCGGTTAGGTGGGCCACAAACTCAGTCATATCCAGTATCAGAGCGCTCAGAGGGGCTCGCGGCCATGATGTTGGATGCCATCGACAATCATGAACAACCACTGAGTATAGAACGCCTTTACCAATGGCATCGTTGGCTGTTCCCCGTCAACGAATGGTCGGTGCAGCCAGTGAATGTAGGACAGTTGCGAGGAGATGAGCCGATGCAGGTTGTCTCTGGGCGTGTTGATCGCCCCATCGTGCATTTTGAGGCACCGCCCAGAGCAACTCTGGACGATCAACTGGCCGATTTCACCCTCTGGTTTAACCAGACTCGGCATGATCCCACGATAGATCCCCTTCTTCGTGCGGCGATTTGCCATCTCTGGTTTCTGACCCTGCACCCCGTTGATGATGGCAATGGGCGGTTAGCGCGGGCACTGACCGATCTCGCGCTGTCACAGGCTGACAGCCACAGCATGCGGCTGTATGCCATGCCAGTTGCTATTCTAGAGCTGCGGGGTGACTACTATCGAGCGCTTGAGTCAGCGCAGAAGGGCTCGTTGGATATTACCTCCTGGATCTGTTGGTTTCTCGACACACTGGATTTCTCCATAGAGCTGGCATTACAAAGTATCGCCCGTAGCCTTGCCACGGCATCTTTCTGGCAGCGGCACTGTCATGACGGCCTGAGCCCAGAGCAAACCAAAGTGATTAACCGCCTACTGGATGGCGGCGAACAGGGTTTTGAAAATGGCATCAGTGCCAGTCAATATCAAAAAGTCGCCGGAGTCAGTAAGCCCACGGCCACACGCCATCTTGCGCAATTGCTGGATAGGGGGTGCATTGAGAAATTACCTGGTGGCGGACGCAGTACACGCTATCAGATCCGCTGGGGAGATATTGGCTTCACGATGGGAGTCTGAAAAGACTCTATCTGTTAAATTGTTTGGACTCTCCCTGCGGGAGTTGTTTTAATTTGGTGGATTAGAGCCTCTATTGACGAACTAATAAAGCACATAAATTAAATTTTGACGCCATGATGAGTGCCGTCAGGCATATGAATGAGCAGATAAGATGGCATTCTCTTGGGTGTGGCCCCATGCAGCGCAAGCTGCGGAAATCCCCGCGATAAATCTAGTTACGGGCATCTCACCTTTTAATGTATTTTTGAGAAACCTCATGTACAGTATCCGTATCTATTTAAGTTGATATGAAGGATCTTTAATGAGAACGGTCGAGTTTCTCCAGTACACTTTACAGCCAAGTACAGGTAATGAATTTCATCAGATCATGCGAAGTGTCAGCGTTCCTTTGCATCAGGCCGCAGGAATTGATGTAGTCACTTATGGTCAGTCGCAACATGATCCAGACAGCTATGTTTTGATTCGAGCCTTTGATAACCCTGAGCATAGGGAAAAATCTCTTGATGCCTTTTACCAAAGCGATATTTGGCGCAATGGCCCAAGAGAGGAAATTATTAACAGCATTGCTGTTAGTGTTATGTCTGTTGTGTCGATGGAGTCAGCGACTATTGATGCTCTTCGTCAGACCAGCTACACCTCTATGTCTGTCTAGGAATAATGACACATTCTGTTAGATAGATTCAGAAGCAATAGCTCGGATTGCTTCGTAAGATGCTGTCTGTATGAAACCATTTAATCCATGTTGGATTATGAAAAATTAAATATTGACGCCATGATGCGTACCATCTGGCATATGGACAAATAAACTCAGCCGACAGTCTTGGCTCTCCACTGACCTTTTGAGCGACAACAAACTATCGAGAACATCGGGAGCAATTTCAGGAACATCACCAGGCCCGAGATTTGAAAGCAGTTTGGTCACACTGAGACGTACCATTTGCTCTTCGGCAAGAGCCTTGGCTCTCTGGACAACCTCGGGTGATTCGGATGAAATCATATCCTCCAATGTCCTCCCCATACGGTGCTCCTACTAAAAACAGAATTAAAGGCCCACGCCGAGCTGGCATGGGCTCTCAGCACTAAATCAAAAATTCTTCCAATGCTCGACCATTAGCCACCGCTTCCGCGATAGCCTTGGGCATGCGACCTTGACCAGTCCAGGTCTTCTCCTGGCCATCCTCGGCGTATTTGTATTTTGCAGGACGAGGAGCGCGTTTCGCTTTAGCTGAACCATCAGCTTTCGCTGGAGCCGTTGCACCAACCAGCTCACTCGGATCGATGCCTGCTGTTTTCAGCATTTCGGTGAACTCAGCCAGCTTTTGCAGGCGTTCAGCGGACTCGGCCTTGATTTTGTTTTCTTGTTGCTCACGCTCAGCAAAAACTTCATCCAATTTCTCTTTAACTTCGACCAATTGCTCGAAAGACAACTCGCGCAATGCGGCACGAAGGCTACGGATATTCAGCAGGATTTTCAGAAATTCGTTCATTGATAGCCTCATGTATCACATTTTTATATCAGGAAAATTATCTCTTAATCCCAGCATCAGCTCCACTATTTTTGGCACCAAGACGATTAGATAAATAGCATTATTCAAAAAGACGTGAGCGAAATCGCGTTTGGATCTGCTTAGTGGCCTGGCTCCAATCTTCTATGAAACTGTGTAGCCAAAAACTTAATCTAGGTGGTAGTGAGCGTTGAGACCACCTCACCAGATGAGCCGATGAACGATCTTGATCGGCTCACGAAATGAGCCGATTGGACAATATCATTGGCTCACAGAATGAGTCGATGATAGGAAATAGTTCTCTCCACACAAACTCGAATATGGGGGCATACTATTCAGATTATCTCCCTATTAGAATAATCACGCCCAAATGTGTCTGGGTTTGCAGCCTCATAGTCATCGTCAAACATATGTTCCCCGCGATGCATCTCCCTCATTGTTGCGAGTATACCGAAAAAACACATTTCACACAGATGCACCTTGTAACGTTCACCATCGTGACGGGAACCATAGCCAAAATCCGCCGATAACGAGCCGTATTGGTTGGTTCCAAAATTCGTTTTTGTACTACGACCACAGACATCACAGAGAATGTCAACGACCTGTTCTGTTGGCACAATTTCTTTTACGAGCATGCTGAGCCCCTTATTTAAGGCTTTATGAAAACTATAATTTTCTGCTTTTGATCTGGGAGTAACCTGGGCTGGCTATTTATCACTGGCATAACCAGCATTGAACTCTCATTTGTTATTTTTGGATGTCTTTGCACTCAAATTTTGGAGGTGTTTTCCAACCTGTAACGCGCCCGCTGCGTTTGTTGACCCTTCGGTATTCATTACCCAACAGGATTTCCCATTCAGAGCCGTTCTCCGATAGAACCTGAAAAGTAGTCCCAAGCTCAATACCTATGCCAGGCTCAGTACAGATCAGCTCAGTCATCGACTCTCCTCGGTGCTAGGACATATCACCATTTTTTTTCCGATTGTTCAAGAACGGAAGCCATCGCGTCTAGTGACCGAGCAAGGGCACGACACTCATCTGCGGACATTAAAGCGGATGTGAATGCGGCAGCATTCTCATTATGAACATCCATTTCACTGACTCTGATGTAGCCACCATACGGGCTGGAATAGACGCTCACCTCTACTGGATGGGGTGGTGTTCCAATTGGTTTATCCAACTTTAAAACACTTGTATAAATAGGCATTTATCCTATCCCTAATCAACTCCTCTAAACTACAGAATATTGCTCGGGGTTAATCATGATGTCCATCAATAAATCAAGACACAAACCTAGTTGGTTGGAAACTAACAGAGTCGCCCCTGCAACATGTGCAAAATTTGTTGAACACTGGGCACGACAGGGTGGGTTGAGATAGGGCATGATAAAGAGCACATGCAGACAGAGGTATGTAACATGACACCCGATGCAGTCCATCACCCGCTTCGTAGAACAACACGCCTTGAATCCTTGGATGTTCCTCGTGAAGCATTGAACGTTCATCTGTGGATTGTGGCTGGAGTTCCTGCGGACATCATTCATCAGCTAGCTGCGCTGGTTGAAACTGATGTGGGTGTGATATGTAAGCTAACTGGTATTAGCCGGAGCACTGTGACTCGCAGGCTCAAAGCAGATACCGCGCTATCAATATCACAAGGAGCCAGGGTGTATGGAGTAGTGCTCGCCCTCGATGCCGCTCTGTCCCTTCAGGAAGACGATGCCCTCAGGGCATTGTCATGGTTACACCGTCCAGCTAGGGGCCTTGGTGGCGTGGCTCCAGCCACGTTGTTGACTACACAGATGGGAGTTCAGGCAGTTATCGATCTTGTGGGACGAATTCAGCATGGGGTTTGCATATAAGCAATAAATCAGGGGGGCTGTGAGGATAAAACCAGCTCAGTTGGTCAAACTTAAACCAAACAGAATGATTTTCAAAATTTTTCACATCCACCCCACTTGAAAAGTTCGGTAAACTGTCCATTTACTAATTATGAGAGCTATAAATAAATTTTTCCGTTTCAACATTCCGCTGCTGCGCAGCGAAGAGAAACCAGTTTTTACTACCCCTACAAATTGTTTTTATTAAATCAATGGAATTTAAAGAGCTCTGATAAATTAAAATTCATTAACTTGGCTTAAGACATCAACGCTTCATCACTTAGTAGTAAGTTATATGTCTATAAACAGAAAACAGCAACATAACCTCAGTTAGGTGTGGTTATATTCGCCCTGTAGGGTGGAAATAAAAAACGTGCTTTTAAAAAATGATTGTTTTACCTATGCAAGCACTTCTCTGCTAGCATTCGCTACACATGAACAGATCGCATACGGCGTTACTGTAACGCCATCCTTACCCCCCCCTGCTACCCGACCCTGGTTGTCACAACCGGAACGATTTTACAAACCCATGGGATCCCAATACACACAGATACGGTCACATTATGTGATGACGGGTCGCTCTAGCGTTTCACTCCTGACCTACTACTCTCAACAGAACATGTCTTTGAGCGTCCTTGACTCTATTCTTGTCTGAGTTGAAGTCGGTCTGATATCACCATGTTCATCATAGGCTACGAGCTACTGCTTTCTGTACCTTTGCTTACCAATGCAGAGGTTACATGTAGAGCAGGAGACTGAGCATAACATAGCTTGTATGTTTGATTTATTTCAAAACAACTATAACCAAGCTCATTTACCAGATTTAAAACCACTGAGTAATCGCAAGACGTGTAAAAGAAGTCTATTAATCTAATTTATAGTGAAACCCACATTTCACATATAGATGTCAATTGATTTTTGTTACCCAGATAAGTAATCACTTAGGGTCAAAAAAATATTTTTGCCTTAATGTTGGTAAAGAATTTGAATTTTCTATATCAAATATGCATTTTCCTCAGTCAATATCACTACTCGACTCAACATCCTACGGATTATCGCTTGTTACAAATAATCAACACTCGTGCATCTTCCTGCTAGAAGGTGTTTACATCTAACTTCTCGGCCATTAAATTGAAATCGCCGTTTGGAGCCTTCGCTCCTGGTATTCATCAACCTTCATTTCATAAGGAAATAAAAAATGACTCTGAATAAAAAGGATATTAAATTCGTTTCTGCGGCTGCACTGAAACATGTTCAGCACGTACTGTTCTGAATATGAACGTATGAAAAAGGATGGTGTGTATACACCATCCTTTTTTAATAGGGGATTATAGAATGTTGCATAAAATTATAGGGTCTATTGACCAAGAAAGTTTTTTTAATAATTACTTCGAAAAAAAGCCACTCTTCCAAAGAGCAGAGAGCAGTCTCATCAATATGTTCACCCTGGCTGACTTTGATCGCTATTTGATTGCTGGAGAGGGCATGCTACATAACTTAGTTAGAATAACTAAGGATGGGGTGGCAATAACGATACCGACCTATCATGGTCAAGCAACAACACAACGAGAATTCGTACTTGAAGCGTTCAAATCTGGTGCGACACTTAAGCTAGAAGATCTTGATAATCGTCACAGTGACATCGCTAAGATCTGCAAAAGCCTTGAGGACATTTTTGGTGGATATGTTTTCGCAAAACCATTCCTTACTGGCGCAAACTTCCCAGGCCTTGATACGCATTTTGATACCACAGAAGTTTTTGTTGTCCAACTAGAAGGGCGTAAAGTTTGGCATGTTTGGGACAAGGTAATCGATAATCCAACTCTTCCACTTCAACAGAACTTTAAAGATGTCGATCTTGGAGCTCCATCAATTGAGGTTATTCTAGAACCTGGAGATATATTATATATTCCAGCAGGAGCGCCACATTCTGCACGATGCTTAGATAGCCACTCATTACATATGGCTATTGGTTTGCAACCAATAAAAATTTTTGAAGTACTGGAAGGATACCTACGGCTAATGTCTGAGCACATAGTTGAACTCAGACAGAATATTTATCCATTCACTGAACGAGATCTTCTTGATAAAAATACAAAACTACTTTTAGATCGATTAAAGAAAGTACCTTTTGATGTAATTAAAGCTGACTTTGATATCGCATATAGCGCAACCAAACATGAGACCTGCGATAGACGCCTGGAAACTCTTGCTGCATCACATGCGATTACTGAGTCAACAAAGCTACGGCTAAGGCAAGGTGTTGATATACAAGCTAGAACTGGTGACGGTTCTATATCAATATATTTTAGTTCGACAATCAGCCCAGGAAAACCGCTTGTTTCAAGGCCTTCGAATGTAACTCTTCCTGATTATTGTCAGGGTGAAATAGATTATATTTGCTCAAGTGGATTAGTTTGCTTTACTCCAAGTCAGCTCTCTGGCGACCTAAACCTAGAGTCGAAAGTTCTGCTCTGTCAAGAGTTGGCTAATGTTGGCATTCTCATTTTAGAGTAACATTAAAGGGGCGTTTTCGTGTATCTTGATTTATTAAGTAAAGTGCTAACAAACAAAATCTATGAGCCTGATAGTCCAAAAGCAACACCTGATGAAGTGGACGAAATAAAGAAGACTCTAGACTTATTAATGAACGATGGTATCAATCTTAATATCAGCGCAGAAGACTTGACTCAAATCCTTCAGTACACCAAGAGATCTAGAAATATTCATACATACGTTAGCATTGACGCATTGAATAATATACGAGATGCCATAACAATCACAAATGAAAAAAAGATTGTTGGCGATGTATTAGATTGTGGGGTTTTGAGAGGGGGGACTTCAATCTACATGGCTGGAGTTCTGAAAAGCCTAAACTCATCTCGTAAGGTTTATGTAGCAGATTCCTTTTCAGGTCTACCGGTTCCCAGTACCCAGGATGGGATTTTTGCAAATCATTTCTGGTATCGATTTTCTAAGGCACTCCCGATATATAACCTGGACTGCTTAGCAAGCATTGATGATGTAAAGGAAAATTTTAATCGTTATGGATTACTCGATGATAACATAATTTTCATGCCAGGCTGGTTTGAAGATACACTACCATCATTATCAGCTGCTAATGTTAAGTTTAGTGTTGTAAGAATTGACGCGGATTGGTATAGCTCAACAAAAGACGTTCTAGATAACGTATATCACCTAATATCCGATGGTGGATTCATCATCATTGATGATTATAATCTACCAGGATGTAAGCTAGCGGTTGATGAATTTAGAGAAAAAAATGGAATTTCAAAACCACTTCAAATTGCAGATGAAGTTGCAGGAGTATTCTTTTGGATAAAATAACTCATTCATTTTCAAACCGTCTCAAGCTACTTTTACTGGGTGATGGGTTGGTCGTGTTCGGGGGATGGATTGACTATATAGCCATACTGACAATATGTGTGTATCGATTTCAAGTTGATAGCATGGAGATAGCAATTATCGGCGCAAGTATGCTATTGCCAGGTATCATATTTACCGGATTTATTAGTAATTTGGTTAATGGCTGTAAAGTTCTTTATTGGTTGCGTACGAGTCTCGTGCTAAGGGCGTTGCTGACTGTTGCACTATTAACTGCAAGCAACCTATATATCTTTGTGGCAATAGCTGTAATTAGATCTCTATTTAATAGCATAGCCACACCAGCTATATCAGTTATCAGTGCTCGTTGTGTACCAGCGGAAAACAGAACTCGCTACTATTCCTTGCTAAATATGATGAATAGTGCAGCAAAGATAACTGGCCCTGCACTTGGTGGAGCAATCGCGTCATTCGGGAGTGACGAATATGCATTGTTGATTTCAGGTGGATTAACGCTTGCTGGCTGCATTGTGTTCTGGACAATAAAGACTACAACAGTTAAAGATGGACTGGACAATTCACCAAGCTCAAAGCCATCAACATTGAGTAATGAAAGTTGGAATTCATATGCCATAGTAATGGCAATATTTTTTATCGCCGTTTTCATGGTCAACAATCAACTCCCAATTTTACTTAGAGATAACGGGTTAGATAAAAGTGCCCTTGGTGTATTAGTATCTTCATCTGCTATAGGAAACTTTCTGTATGGGTTGTGGAGTGCTCGTAATGCTACGTCTTCTTCTCTTAAAGGACTAATTGAGGAGATCTTATTCCCTGCCTTTATTACTATGTGTATGTTTATTTTGATCGCCCCCATATTATATGAACCTTTTACATTGCAATTGGCATCATTGGCTATAGTATTTTTTGTTGTAGGGCTTTTCAGTTCTAGATTTGCGATCTCATCAAATGTATACCTGGCTGAAAATTTTCAAGCAAGCCTTGGGATTGCAGCTGGACGGCTGCAAGCAATCCAGAACAGCGCGATGCTTATAGCGCCATTCATAGGAGCATTTGTACTTAGCCATTCATCTGGAGCTTTTTTGTTTGTACTGGCAGGTGTTACTGGTATCACAGGGTTATTTGCTGTGTATATGATGACTGCAAGAAAAGGCGTTAAACAGACGTTGGATGCAAAGAGCCAAGAGTAGGCGCTAAGAGGTGATATGAGCTGCTAGGAAGCGATCTTCTGTGGGCTTATAAAAACATCATTACTAACCTAGTAGCATAAAAGACACCGGTTTGAAGCCGGTGTCAAGTGATAACTATATCTGTACACTCTATTACATGAAGCCTTATTTCCTCAAGTCAGAGAGCGGCTTGTTAACTACATCCTCAAACTGCTTCAGTGTCTTTTGATACTCCCTTATTTCACGCGGAATAAGTACATCAACAGTTTTAAGAATTTGCTCAACATGATCAGGCAACTTAGGCATTGCAGCATCTTTAATCAGCCGCTCAACATTCGCGGGCAACTTAGTCATTGCAGCATCTTTAATCAGCTGCTCAACATTAGCAGGCAGCTTAGGCATTGCAGCGTCTTTAATCAGCCGCTCAACATTAGCAGGCAGCTTAGGCATTGCAGCGTCTTTAATCAGCCGCTCAACATTAGCAGGCAGCTTAGGCATTGCCGCGTCTTTAATCAGCCGCTCAACATTAGCAGGCAGCTTAGGCATTGCAGCGTCTTTAATCAGCCGATCAACATTAGCAGGCAGCTTAGGCATTGCCGCGTCTTTAATCAGCTGCTCAACATTAGCGGGCAACTTAGGCATTGCAGCATCTTTAATCAGCTGCTCAACATGATCAGGCTGCTTAGGTATTGCTGCACCAATCTTTTCAAACAGTTTTTCCAATTTCTCAGGTAGTTTAGGTGATATTACCGCAGAAGGCTGAAGCTTATTATTAAGCTGCTGCATGGCATTGTGCCACCCACCAGAAATCCCATTAAGTTCAGCCATGATGTCTAACGCTTGGGCTAGCTTTATTCCCTTTTCCTTGGCGAGCTTTTTGGCTTTTTTACGGCAGAATTCAACGGTATTACCAGAAGGGAATTTGATGTGATCGTTTTGGTGTTTCATGATACGCCTGTCCTTCATCAATTTAGATGCGCTAGCCGACATACGCCCTATAGAAGAATAGGGTTAATTGAATTTTCTTTCACTCTGCTGGTCACACACCTTCGCCTAGGTCGGCTAACTGGGTGCAGAAGTACCCATGACACTATCATGCCATGAATAAAGAGGACTCATCAAGATCTTTTCTATTGGCTTTATCAGTTAACTATCTGGAATCGCAGTATCTTCAACGATGATGCTGGCGCGTGGATACGCGCTGCTTTCCCGCTTGTTGCCAACGTGGCCGCATGGAGTGCTACATTGTTGCCAGTCCCATGGGGCTTGTACGCAATGTCACATGCTCTTGAGGTCAAACAACACCAGGTGTGCAGCCAGTTGACATCACAATCCCAAACATGCAGCTCGGTGTGATCGCCCTCTCATCTAGTTTTCTCTACTCATAGGTTTGTGACCAAACCACTCATGTAATCTGTTACGATATCACTCATTTGGCACCACAACTTGTGGGCAAGTAAATAAGTCGCATGACGCATTAATTAGAGAGTTGTTAATGAATGATTACATAGCCAAGCTATCATTTAATTTCATTGGGAAAATCCTTGGCTCAGATACTATTGTTGTGCAGGGAGATAATTTAGTAACCTCAAAAAAAGATACTATTTTAGAAAATGATTCTGCACCCGATTTCAGGAGTTTTGCAACTTTTGAAAGAAAATTTCTAGGCGGGATACTTACCTATAAAATTGGATGTAAGACTAAAAAACAAAAATTTATTAGATGTACTGATTCAGATAGCTTCGTTGAGTCGCTAAATAATTTAATAGCAAAGCATATTACAACAACAATAGAGCAGAAAGTTACCGAGTTTTATAGTCTTGCTTTTGACGAGTACCCAAGAGATTCTTGGGTGAACAATCTTGCTCAAATATGTACTTCATTAAGCCACGACTATCAGGCCCAGTGCGAACAATGGGAAAGATATTTAAATCCTGAACTAATAGAGAAGGTAAAAAATCTAATATCATATCATCCTCTTAATATTGACTACATACGCGAGCAGCATGAAGAGTATCAACTTATAAAAAGAAAAGAGTTCTTTGATGTCGTAGAATCAAATCCATTAACTAATGAACAGCGTTTGGGCGTATTACGTTCCAATGATAGGAATATGGTGCTTGCAGCAGCTGGTACTGGAAAAACATCTGTCATGGTTGCTAAAACCCTCGATCTGATAGACCGAGGATTAGCAAAGCCATCGGAGATCTTGGTTCTTGCATATAACAATGCCGCTGCAAACGAACTACGTGAACGCCTCGAAGATAAAGCTAAGAAATCTAATATTGAGCTAGAATCGACTCCAGAGATTGCTACTTTCCATGCGTTAGGCAGGATGATCCTACGTAATTCAAACGTTGATACCAACATATCTATTTTTACTGAGGATGACGTAAAACTAAAACTATGGGTCACCTCATGGCTTGAAGAATATTTATCATCGGATATCGATAGAATTTATGACTTTATAAACTTGTTCCCAGAACCCGTTAACCCTTTTGATTTTAAGTCAAAGTCAGAATATGAAGCGTATATCAGGGACAACGAATTCAGAACCCTCAACAGTGATCTCGTTAAGGGTTACCAGGAACTCCTTATAGCAAATTTCCTTTATGAAAATGGTGTTGAGTATAAGTATGAGTCTCCATATGTGACCAAACGGCGCATCGATATTGGTTTTGACTATCGCCCAGACTTTAAAATCATAGAACCTGAACTTTACATTGAACATTTTGGTGTAGACCGTAATGGAAGAACTAGGCCGGATATAGATCGTGTTTCTTATAATCAGTCCATTAATAATAAAAGAATGCTACATAATGAATGTGAAACTGTTTTAATTGAGACATTCCATTATGAATGGATAGAGGGTGTCTTACTGGAAAACCTCAAGAAAAAGCTGTTAGATAATAGTGTCATTCTTAACCCATTATCTCCTGATGAGCTGTTCAACAAGCTGCGTGATATGGGTCATATCACAGGCTGGGGTGAACTTTTGACAAAAGCCCTCCAATCCATTCGAGTTGAACGCCTCACGAAAGAATCCATACAGAGTAGGTTCGATGCTACTGGAGTGCATCATTCCAAGAAGCTCTCAGAAATCTTGGATTTGCTTCATCATGCATATATAAGTGAGCTCAGAGAACAAAATGCAATTGACTTTGATGACATGATAATCAGAGCGATTCAGGAGGTGAATGCTGGCAAATATATTCCTGAATGGCGATACATACTGGTTGATGAGTTCCAGGATATATCAACAGCTCGAATGGAGTTCATTCAGACCATCATTAAAAATGGGGCACAGCCATCACTAACTGTCGTTGGTGATGATTGGCAGTCAATTTATAGATTTAATGGTGGAAAGTTAGAGCTAACAACTCGCTTTGGTGAAATCGTTGGTAGCTACACGCTCACTAAACTACAAAAGACCTTCCGCTATAACAATAGCATTGCTGATACTGCTGGTCAGTTCATTATGGAAAATCCTGAACAGTATAAAAAGTATATAGAAACGCATACTGTGGTTGAAGATTCACAGATTTATCTGCTTGATGACAAATCCCCAGAAAAAGGAGGTTTGAATAAAAGAGTCGCTGAGGTTGTTCAAAAGATTAGAGAGAATGATACGACTGGAAGCATCGCCGTTATTGCTCGTTATAACTATCTTTTAAATGAGGCTAAGAGTGCATTAAAACAGACTAATAGTTTGCGCAATGTTAACTTCTGGAGTTTCCATAAATCTAAGGGGTTAGAGGCAGACTATGTAATTTTAATCGGCTTCTTTCAAGGAAAGATGGGATTTCCTAATGAAAACAAAGACAACCTTATAGTTGAATCCCTGCTGCCATCTCTAGACCCATATCCTCATTCTGAGGAAAGGCGTCTCCTGTATGTAGGCATTACCCGAGCAAGGAAGAAAGTCTATATTATTGCCAATCCTACAGCACCATCTGATTTTGTGACGGAGTTACTCTCACCAAAATACAAGATAAATGTTGTTTCAAAAGCATTCAGTGAGGAATCAAAAAAAAAGTTCAAGTGCCCATACTGTACAGATGGCTATCTAAGGTTGGTCAAGGGGCCGTATAGTGATTTCTATGCTTGTAGCACCGGTTTTGGCTGTCCTGTAGGAAAGGCTAGAGTGTGTGAAAAATGCTACTCACCCTCAATTGACACAAGGAATGAGAGTGTTTGCAATAATTCTCTTTGTGGTTGCAAAATTAAAATATGCCCTGAGTGCGGACGACCAATGAAGATCCGTAATGGTCAGTATGGTGACTTTTGGGGATGTACTGGTTATGGGATTAAGGATGACCAGTGCAAGGTTACCATCAAGGTCAAGGCAGGCTTATGATAACTAATTACGTGAGTTAAGGTAGGGGACATATGGATACGTATTCCGAAATCATAAATGAATTCAATAGTACGTTTTCTACCAATGCTAGCCTGTGTGAAGATTTAAAGGTTGGGTGGGATCTGGGAGATTGTAGGTCTTTTGCTTTATACCAGTTAGTAGAAGACCAACGTAGCGCCCCCTTTGGTACGGTTCTATACCACCATATTGGCAGCTACAACATTGGTGAGGTATATGAGGCAGAGGGGACAGCAGGCTTCAGTTTCAGCTCACGACTCGATAGTATTGAAAAATTTTTCCCTTTGTCTTCAAACAAGGCGACTCGAAATTTAGAGATTGGGTATCGGTCACCCTGGCTTGGCGGTAGTTGTGCATTTTCCTCTATTCCATTTAAGCGGTGGTGGGTTGATTCATTTAAAACATTGTGTGCAAATGCTCCTGCCCAGGCTGAACTGGTTGGCTCATTCTTGACGCGAGAGATAGAGGTTCTTGCGGAAAAAGCTAGAAAAAATAACGATAAAAGTGGCTCAGTTTACAAGCGCTTCGTAGAGCGGTTTGAGTACCTATCACTTCGTGTAAATCAAGAATTTCTTGATTCAACAAGTTACATTCTTCATCCTGAACTGTTTTTTAATATAGTTTCAAATAATTTGGTTAGTTTGAATGAACAAGAGAAAAGGGAGTTAATGAACAAGGCAAGGAGAGATAGTCATTTTGATGACCCACTTAAGAAGTGGTGGTAATCAGCGATGGCAGTCAGCAGTTCTACGCAATCATCAGACTTATGTAAGCAAGGTTGCACAGGGGATATCAATTTCTCCCTAACTAGGCGAACTCATTGAACTTTAGAGTATCCGTAGGAGCGGGTTGACCATGATGCTGGATGATGGAAGGGCTATCCCCTACAGCACGTTGAATAGGCTTTGGAGTTGATACTAAAGGGAGGGTGTACGAAAGTAGCGTAAATTAAGATATTTGTGTCCAGTTATAACTGGAACTGTAAAAATAATGAAGATGATCTAATTAATTACCCTCTGGAGGTTTAGGCAGTTTATCAAGTTGCAATTCATCATCGGTTTCATATTTTTGTAAAAGAGACCGCAGAAGGCGGTTCTCCATCTTCAGTGCGGCAATATCGTCTTCTAACTTATTTATTTTAGATTCTGCTCGTTTTTGATAACCGACTTTACTAGATAGGTTATCTTTTACATTTTTAGCTTCTGCTTCATTCCGTGTGTGGTAGGCAGATACCCAACGATACTCGGCGTTCCTCAATTCAGCAGATGCTTCATTAACATTAAGAGTTGATGTGCTGACACCAAGGAGTCGTGCTAATTCTTTACGCTTTACACCTTTGAATGCTTTAGGGCCAGCTGTCTGTATCCAGTTATAAAAATCAAGCTTAGTGTCACGTTCTGCAATCCATACACGAATGCTATTTGCTATGTCTTTTGCTCGTGAAATGTTTGATTTAGCCATTCTCATCGCCCCCGAGAATTGATCGTCTCTTGGCTAACAGGTAAAGCTCTATTCAGTTCAGCTTCGCTCATTCCACGATCCGTTGCATTTTTCTGCCATAAGACAAAGCGATGTAACAAAGCGTTGTTTTCACGCTCTAGTCGACGTATTTTACTTTCCAATTCTTCGATACGTTTTGCTGCATGACTTAGTGAGCTAGGCTTTTTAGCCGATGCAGAAATGCCTGTTTTCAGTTCAAGTTTTCGTTCTTGTATTCGATTAGTTATTCGTGGGAAATTTCGAATTGCTCTATCTGATGGTGCATCACCATATTTTGATTTTAGCCTATTAAGTAGCTTAGGTGTTGAGAGAGTTCCTTGTTCTATACTCCAAGTGTCAATCAAATGGAGTAAGTAATCTATGTGTTCTTCTTTCAACCTCATTCTTCATCCTCACTATAATCTGATAGAAATTCATTGAACTTTATTTCAGCTAGGATATTTTTTTTGCTTTCTATGGCCTCAAGCTTTGGTAGTATTCTTGATAAACCAAGGTGTCTAATTGCTTCTGTATGTTTTATTGTTGTTAACTTATTACCGTTCTCAATTTGTTTTGCTAGTTCTTGTGCTTGATATATCAACCCTGATTTTGGGGCTTGCTCGTAAGCCAGCATAACAAGTGCACCATCTTCTAGCGGTGAATCATCCCCTAATATTTTTACCAATCCATCAATGATCTCATGACGAATCTGCAAGCGTTTCAGTCCGAATGAGTCGCATTCAGATGCAGCTAAGGCTATTTTATCGCTGATATCGTTGAGTTCCTCTATCAGTCTTTTAAGTGTTCTCTTATCACCCTTACAGTGAAGGTTTTCAGGGCACTCAATGCAGTTACATGTTCTAATACAGGGTGATTCACAGTAATTGTGTGTACACATACCTAGCGGTGTTTTGAAAGTGAATCCACCAGTACCCTGAGCTACTAATTCAAATTTGAGACCAAGGTTTTTCCGTGTCATAGGTATCTGGTGGTTAATTCGATCAAGACGCTGTTGTGGTGTTAGCTCCATTGCTTCAAAGTTGCCACCTGTTGATACCATTATTCTTTTTTGTTCAGCTGTTCGATGGTCATACACAGACCCCATTTCTTGACGATGGCTCCACCAGTTTAATTGAAACTCACCCATCCCACCTAATCTTGCCGCAGTGTTGACCATATGCCGGTAAGCATGTGTATTATAGTCATCTGGATTTAAGTTGAGATGTTCGTAACCTATTCTTTCAAAAAAGCTACGCAGATATACATCTGCTCCTGACGATGCACTTTTTACTTCTTTAGAACGCAACCAATCTCTAAAGTGGGATTTGTTAATTTTTATTGCACAATTCTCTACGGTATCTCTACTCTGATGGGTTTGATGCTTGAGCATTACCATTAATGCTTCAGAGTAACGAACTTTATTTTGTTCTGAGTAAATTGGAAAGTCTGCTGGAACCCACCCACTTCTTAGTGCATGTTGATATGCTAATGGATTATATTCTGGACACTGTTCATCCCAAGACTTAAATACTTGTCTGGCTGGTTCTGTTACATGCTTAATGCGTTCAATAGCCTCAATGATGGCATGTTCAAACTCTCCATTTACTGTCGATGGGACTAATTTCCAGTGATCCATATCAGTTTTTTTTGCATACCAAGTAATACCATAAACTACAGTGTCATCTACTTTTGCAGTCACAAGACAATTAACTGACAGTTGTTCGAATAGATCTTGAGAACGAGCAGGAACCATCATCAAGATCGTTAGAGCAGACGATACTATGACGTTTTTAAAGTCATTGTCCAATTCAGAAGCATTTTCGCCATATGATAACCACGGTTGATTACGAAAGTAATCTGCTGCCGCCATTACTGCTTCGTAGTCAGGAAGCTTATGGCTATTTTCATCTGTTAGTTTTTCTTTATAGCCATCACTTGATATCTTGTTGTGTGCTTTTACTCTTGGATTTATCCATTGCAGAACACTCTGGGATTTAACAATACCTAGTGAACCAAAGCATTCTACAATAGGTTTTAGATTTTCAAAGAGAGAACTCATGTTCTTCTGTAACGTATTATTGAGATCAATTAATGATATGCTTGTGAAGTCAGCTTCGTTGTTCAATGAACGATCTCTGAGAACATTTTCAAGTGCAAGATAATCTGAAAGTATAGAGTTAACAGCAGTTCTTGAAATGCCACCTTTCATAATATACATATGTAATATAAGAGACTGAATTAGTTCTCGTGAATTTTTGGAGATAAGATGCACTTCGTCTGGATTTAGGCTTTTGATGATATCTTTTAACTCATGCTTTATAAATCGACCTGCCCCGTGCCACCTACTTTCGTTCCATACCCATGATTTGGAGGCATCAAATGGGCATGTCATCGGTTCAGACATCATCCGGCGATAGTGGGAGATGAGTCGATCTATTGCTTGTCGTCCTTCAAGTTGCTCCCTATTGACATAGGCTATAACATTCATTCTACTTTTCCCCTTCATACGGTAATCCCTTAATTTCAGGGTGTTCACTTAGCATTTTAAGACGTACTTGATCTGCCATGAATTTTCGTTCTAACACTGCTATCTGAATAGTTCGCCAATTTTCAACTCCCCGAAAGTCACCAAATTCGCATGCCTCTTTAATTCTATCCTCCACATAATTGAGTACGGCTTTGTGATTTCCAAATGGGCTTGGGATAAACAGTTCGCATTCATAACAGGCTATAGGGTAATCCTCGGTACAAAAGACTTCTTTACCACATAGACCTACATCATGGGACTTATGCTTTGTGTAGAGTTTTATTACCTTTTCAGTGTCAACAGAGATCACTTGGTTTTTATCGAATCGTTTAGCTAAAGCCGAAAGAGTTGTCTCTAGATGTTCGCCAATTTTGATAGCCAAAACGGGGAGCGCATTCACGTAAGCCATGGCAGCCTTGTAGCTAGCATGGTCTAGAGAGTTTGCGACCTCTGCAATAGATGCTCCAGATATTGCTAACTTAGTTGCATGAGTATGTCGCAAGCGTCTTGCCGTGAGATGAAGTATCTTACCTGTACGCTCAGATGAAATGGAAAATATTGAATTATCTTCAAAAGCATTGTTTATTCTTGCTTCGACACCTGCTCTATTGTGTAAAATTTTTCCATCCAGTACTGTATTGATGCTGTGTCGGGAGATTTCACTTCGTAATACTTGAGTGGGCCTTTCAATACAGAATAAAGGAACATGTTTCTTTTGCTCTAAAGTCAGAGGGCCTAATAATTTTTCAGTTAACGTGATTGACCTATCAGCAACAGCTGAAATATCTTTATCAAAATCAAGCTCCCAAGATAATGGTATCTCGTTGAACTCTACACGGAAGGTTTGAAATTTCTGCTTCGCAATAGGACAGTTGTATAGTATAACTTTCTTTGGTGTGCCATCTATGTTTATAAATCCATTCTTGAAATCACAGAGCTTAGTATTTGCCAATTGCTCTGCACGCTTGCCAGTTATGAATATGAGCTTTAATATTAAATAGGTTTTTTCACATATTTTACCAGTGAAATGAGCGCGGACAAGTTGGTATATAAATTGTTTTCGTTCGTATTCTGTCAGAGCACGAGTATCTTCGCTCTTTTCATGGTTGAATCTGTTTCCACGGTCACCTATAACTAGCTCAGATAAATAACTCTCCATTCCTGGTTCAAAAGCATTTCCGTAACCCTCTAGAAAACAGCGCTCAAGAAATACCTTTACATTTGATTTAATATGCTTTGGTTCATCTGATGCAAAGAAAGTTAAAATCACATGAATAGAAATGCCATCAGCAGCGTCAACATAAGTGCTTAAAAATCTTTTAAAGTCTAGAACTGATATGCAAACGGTAGATGCTGCCAATTGAGTGGCTCGATAGGCAAAAGTACGTCTAAGGGCCTCTTCTTGAGCATGAGGCAAAAAATCAGCTAGCCAGTCAATATTTAAAGACGAATTCACACTTAACTGCCATCGAGAAGTGTAAATATCAAACTCAAAACCATCCTTGGATGTGTAGGTCTCACGCTCTCTTGACGGAATTGAGTATCCATTTTCCCGACGTTTATTCACCATGCTATTCCTTATTTAGCAAGAAAAGTATGTTTGATACGTCCTGTACATATTCATCTTGCTGCTTTATTTGGCGTTCGAAAAGATCTTCTTTAATAAATTTACGTGCATAGAGCCGTACAGTTGGTGATTTTTCACTTGCCCATCCAAATTTGAGCAAGAGAAGTTCTACAAAATCTTTCCATTCTTTGCCTTCTTTTTTCATGCGAACACAATACTTCCATGTTGCAGTATGTCTAAATACGTGAGGTGTTAAATCAATCGATGTAACCTTGCGTATATCCTCTGTAATACTATTAATGCTGTGTAATGGCTTTCCCTGGCTACTGTTACTGTGACTGACAAAAATGTATTCTGTTTTTTGTCCATTTGGTGTTTTTGCCTTTACCTCTGTTATGTAGTGGTTAAGAGCTTTAAATGCAGTATCACTGATGGGAACTTCACGTTGAACTGTCTTGGGAAGTCTTTGCTTCTTGCGAGGATCGTTGATAGAGCCAGACCGTTGAACTATACGTAAGCCATATTGTTTGGTCTTACCACGAATTACATCGGTAATCTTCAAATTCAGTAGCTCACCACTTCTCATGCCTGAATCAAGTAAAACCAAAATAATCGTGAAGTTACGAATTCGTGTCGCCTCTCCATCCCATGGATTTTCAGGTGAAAGTGGATTTACAACCTTAAGAATTCGCTGAATCTCGGCATTTCCAAGAGACTTTGATGCACCGAAATTATCCTTAGGCACTACTACCTTTTGACCACCTAAGGAGGTTTTAAATTCATAACCAACGGTGCGAATCTGTTCTCTTGTTATGCTTTTGCTATGGCAGTCAGAGAGAATGTTTGATAACCACTCAATGTACTTTCCAATGTACTTGATTTTATCGTTGAAATTGGCGGGGGTGACCTGCCGCGGTATAGCATCAAACTTTTTCCAGATGTTTCGAGCCTGGCTCGTTTTCACATGTATTTCGCTTGTACTTGTATTGAAGCTGGAAATGAGTTTTGGTAGTTCGTCTGCACGTAACTTCAAAATTGAGGTAAGTGAGTCAGTATCATTAATGTTGAAGGCTTTACCACTGGCTATTTTGTCTATGAGATTGATACCTCTAAGCTCAGCCCACATGAAGAGTGATTGAAGTGCTTGTAGATGCTTTTCAATCGTACCTAGACGAAGGTGGCGTGCGCGGAGAGAGTTTGTGACATATAGCGTAGACCAGTAGTCGGGCACTCCTGACTCACTATCAAGCAGAAGCATATTTCTCTGACCAGATGGTTCTATGTATAGTCTCGTTACTAGCACATATCTTCCTCAAAACTCTCAGCTTAAAGAAATGCTAGTTGTTGGGCAAAAAAAAAGCAAGCCAACTTTCCTAATGGGAAGTGCTTGCTTTTGTTGCCTGTAAAGGCTTATGAGACATTTTGAGGAGTAAAACTTCCTGAAAACTCTCAGTTGTAATGTGGTGGAGCTGGGGGGATTTGAACCCCCGTCCAAAATTACTACATCCTTGGCACTACATGCTTAGTCACTCTTTACATTCGCCAACCCGCTGCGGAGAGACACGCCACGAATTGACTAGCTCGATTGGTTTTAATGCTTCCGCCCCGAGCAGGACTTCCACACGATCCTGTGAAGGATGACCTTCCGATTCCCTAGGACACAGGCAAGCTAGGGTAGAAGGGCTCTATGCAGGTTATTAAGCTGCTAGTGCGTAGTTTTCGTCGTTTGCGACTATTTTTTTGCGGTTTATTAACGAGGCCTACCGCACCTCGGCATGCACCTTGGGTTTCGTGAATCTTGTCGAATCCAGAATCAGCCCCAAGTTGTTAATTGCGATTGTACGCAAAAATGCTGTCATAGCAAGGCGTTGATACCCATTCCCTCTGGCAGCCAGTCTGTTTGCCGATTTATTGTACGCAGCTGAGCCTGAAGAGCCAGCTGCGCCGGGGAAAGGTGAACTGACGTCCTGATCCTGCCAGTAGCGGGTTAGCCGCGATGCTTGTTCTTCATGATGCGCGCTTTTTCCCGATCCCATTCGCGGGCCTTGGTATCTTCGCGCTTGTCGTGCTCTTTCTTGCCCTTCACCAGGCCGATCTCGACCTTGACCCAACACTGTTTCCAGTAGAGGGCGAGGGGAACTATGGTGTAGCCCTGACGGGCGATCAGGCTTTCGAGCTTGTCGAGTTCACGACGGCTCAGCAGCAGTTTGCGGGTGCGGGTCGGGTCACATACCACGTGGCTGGAGGCCGCTTGCAGTGGCAGGAAGCTGGAGCCGAACAGATAGGCCTCGCCATCGCGGAAGATGACATAGGCTTCGCTGATGTTGGCCTTGCCCGCCCGCAGGGATTTGACTTCCCACCCTTGCAGGGACAGACCCGCTTCGATCTTCTCTTCGATGAAGTATTCGTGGCGCGCGGTTCTGTTGAGTGCAATGGTGCTGGACCCGGCTTTGTTTTTACTGTTTTTTTTGCTCATGACGGGCGATTTCCGGCAATGACTAGGAGGCTCGTATTATACGTAGGCAGGGACGGCTGTAAAACGCGCAGCAGGTCAAGTGGTGGCTTTCTGAGCGGTTTGGCTGAGGTTTTACCTCCACAACCCCAAACATGGTGATAAAATCGCGCCGATTGGATGAGGAAAAGCCATGCCCCGAATTACGCGCAGTGCCCTGGTGATGTTCAGTGCAGAACAGATGTTCAAGTTGGTTAACGATGTGGATGCCTATCCGCAGTTTTTGCCCGGCTGTGTCGGCAGCCGTGTCCACGAGGCTGGCGATGACTACATGATGGCGTCGGTCGATGTGGCCAAGGCGGGGATTGCCAAGACCTTTACTACCCGCAATCAGCTGGATGTGAACCGCCAGATCAGGATGGAACTGGTGGATGGCCCGTTCCGCAAGCTGGCGGGCTGGTGGACCTTTACCCCGCTCGATGTGGATGCCTGCAAGGTGGAGTTTGATCTCGATTTCGAGTTTACCTCCAAGCTTATCGAGGTGGCCTTTGGTCAGGTATTCCGCGATCTGGTGAGCTCCATGGTCTCCGCCTTCTCCAACCGGGCGAAGGAGGTCTACGGTGTCTGACCAGCTCAATATCGAGGTTGTCTATGCCTTGCCGCAGCAGCAGACGGTGATTGCCCTGCGGGTGGCGCCCGAGACCTGCGTGCAGGCGGCCATCGAGCAGTCCGGCATCGTACAAAAACACCCCGAGATCGATCTGGCGGTCAACAAGTTCGGTATCTACAGCCGCCCGGTGAAAGGGAGCGAGCCGCTGCACGACGGGGATCGTATCGAGATCTACCGCCCGCTCATCGCCGATCCCCGCGAGATGCGCAAAAAGCGGGCCGAGAAGGCCAAAGAGGAGGGGAGAGCCGATAGCGTGACCGGTGGCCGCCCCGATGTGCATCGCAAGCACCGCGAGTAGCGCTCAGGTTTTTCTTGCAGAAAAAAGGCGCCGAGGCGCCTTTTTTTGATCCCGTTAGCCGGTGAGCTTGCCGAGGGGATATCAAGAGAGGGCTGCTTCTGCCACACCCAGTCGTGCACGGGCCCAAGCGGCCAGTAGCTCTACCCCGCTTTGCATCACCCGCTCATCGAAATCGAATTCGTTGTGATGGTGCGGCGCCGCCAGATCGGCCCCCAGGATGAGGTAAGCCGCTTCGCCCCCCTGCTTTTGCACCCGCTCCATCAGAAAACCGGCATCTTCGCTGGCGCCAAAGCGGCGAGTCTGGATGGTGGCGAGCCCCTGCTTGCGGGCCAGCGCCGCCAGCTCGGCCTGCAGCGCCGGGCTGTTGTCGAGGGCAATGGCCTCGCCCTGTTTGATGATGCGGTAGGTGACGCCGTGGGCGAGGGCAGTCCCTTCGACGATGCGCTGTACCTGACTGAACATGTAGTCGTTGAGCGTGCTATCGGCGCCGCGGGTTTCACCGCGCAGCTCTGCATGATCGGGGATGACGTTGCGGCCGCTGCCAGCGTGAAGCTGGCCGACGTTGATGCGGGTCATGCCGTCGCGGTGGCGGGGAATGCCGAGCATGGCGGTGGTGGCCATGCAGGCGGCGGCCAGTGCATTGCTGCCGGCATTGGGTTCGAGCCCGGCGTGGGCGGCGGTGCCCATGAAGTGGACGTCGAACTTGGTGGAGCAGAGAAACTCGGTGGGGTTGATCACCAGCTCGCCGCTGCCAGCGTGAATGCCGATATGGAGCGAGAGCAGGGCATCCACGTCATCGAGTGCGCCACCGGCCGCCAGCGCCTTGCCACCGCGGCACCCCTCTTCGGCGGGTTGGAAGAAGAGCTTGATGCGACCGCACAACTGCTCTTTCATCGCCATCAACTGGCTGGCCAGCCCCATGCCGATGGCGGTGTGGCCATCGTGGGCACAGGCGTGCATCCACCCCTTGTTGTGGGAGGCAAAACCCTCCTGCTGCGGCTGGTGCTGTTCGGCGTCGGACTCTTCCACTTCCACCGCATCGATGTCGAAGCGAAAGGCCAGGGTCGGGCCGGGACGGCCGGTATCCAGCTCCCCCATCAGCCCGGTGACATCGCCAATCCGCTCCAGCCAGTCGGGATGGGCCCCCTGACGGCGGGCGCGAGCCTTCTCGGCCGCCACATCCACATCACGGCCCATCATCAGATTGCTGGCCAGCAGTTTGTCGCCGAGCACGATGCGATAACCGAGCTCGCTCAGGTGGTGGGCAATCAGGCTGGTGGTGCGAAACTCTTTCCAGGCGGCTTCCGGCAGGCGGTGCAGGTCGCGGCGCCACAGGATCAGGTGCTCAAGGGTCATCTTGGCTTCCTTGGTGATTCGATTTGTCGGCTATTGTGCCTTTTTTCCCGGCTGACCACACGGGGGCTGCAGCTGGTCGGGGGAGCTGTGCGTGCGAGTGGTGGCTGTGAGGGCCGTGAATAGTGGCGAGCGCCCATAAAAAACGCCTCCACAAGGGAGGCGTTGTCGATAGCTGGTTATCAGGCCGCGTGATGGTAAGCGGAGGCTTCAAACAGCTTCTTGTTGGCCACCAGATCGATGGGGTCAAAATCATCGACGTTGATGGTGCGCAGGCGACTTACCTCGGCGCGGCGCAGCAGCTCGGCTTCGCTCTGGGTCAGTACGCCAGCGGCCAGGCCGATGTCGGCCACCTTGTCCAGCGCCATGAAGGGACGCTTGATACCATCGCGCTTGCAGACTTTCTCGAACAGCGGCTCGGCGGCCAGCACGTCATCGAGCGCCTGCTCCAGCAGACCGAAGGGGTTGCCCTCTTCGCGAGTCAGGTATTGGCCCTTGGCCAGGCGGCTGCGGGTCTCGCTCGGGGTTTGCAGCAGACGGGCAACCTGTTGATCCAGCTTGTCGCACGGACGGTTCAGGTCACGACCCAGCGGCAGCACCACGGCGCGCAGGGCAAGCCCAATCCAGCGGTTCGGGAAGTTGCGCAGCAGCTCGTCGATCGCCTCTTGTGCCTTGAACATGGCATCTTGCAGTGCCCAGTGCAGCAGCGGCAGGTCGGCCTGCTGGCGTCCCTCGTCCTGATAGCGCTTGAGGGCGCTGGAGGCCAGATAGAGCTGGCTCAGCACGTCGCCAAGACGGGCGGAGACCCGCTCCTTGCGCTTGAGCTCGCCACCCAGGGTGCCCATCGCCATGTCTGACAGGAACGCCAGGTTGGCCGAGAGGCGGGAGAGCTGCTGGTAGTAGCCCTTGGTCTGATCCTTGTAAGGGGCCGCGGCAAAGCGGGCGCCGGTGATACCGAGCCAGAAGCTGCGCACCAGGTTGCTGATGGCAAAGCCGACGTGGCTGAATACCGCCTTGTCGAAATCTTTCAGCGCCTGCTCCTTGTCGGGATGGCTGGCGGCCAGCATCTCCGGCAGTACATACGGGTGGCAGCGGATAGCGCCCTGACCATAGATGATCATGCTGCGGGTCAGGATGTTGGCCCCTTCTACCGTAACGGCGATGGGCGCACCCTGATAGCCACGGGCCAGATAGTTGTTGGGGCCCATGCAGATGGCCTTGCCGCCGTGGATATCCATGGCATCGATGATGCACTTCTGGGCACGGTCGGTGAGGTGGTATTTGACGATGGCGGAGATGACCGAGGGCTTCTCGCCAAGGTCGATACCGGTCACGGTCAGGTTGGCTGCGGCGCCCATGATGTAGGCGTTGCCACCGATGCGGGCCAGCGGCTCTTCAATCCCTTCCATCTTGCCGATGGGCAGCTTGAACTGGCGACGGATGCGGCTGTAGGCGCCGCTCGCCAGGGCCAGCATCTTGACGCCACCGGTGCTGTTGGAGGGCAAGGTGATGCCGCGACCGACCGACAGACACTCGACCAGCATGCGCCAGCCCTGACCGGCCATGGCCGGGCCACCGATGATGAAATCGAGCGGGACGAACACATCCTTACCCTGAGTCGGACCGTTCTGGAACGGCACGTTGAGCGGGAAGTGGCGACGGCCAATGCCGACCCCCTTGATGTGAGTGGGGATCAGGGCGCAGGTGATACCGAGTTCTTCCTCTTCACCCAGCAGGTGCTCGGGGTCACGCAGTTTGAAGGCGAGACCCAGCACGGTAGCAATGGGGGCGAGCGTGATGTAGCGTTTGTTCCAGGTGAGGCGCATACCGAGCACCTCTTTGCCTTCCCACTCGCCCTTGCAGACGATACCGAAGTCGGGGATGGAACCGGCGTCCGAACCTGCCTCTGGGCTGGTCAGGGCGAAGCAGGGGATCTCTTTGCCTACCGCAAGGCGGGGCAGGTAGTAATCTTTCTGCTCGTCAGTGCCATAGTGTTGCAGCAGTTCGCCCGGGCCCAGCGAGTTGGGTACGCCGACGGTGGAGGCGAGCACGGCGCTGGCACCGCACAGTTTTTGCAGGACGCAGGACTGGGCGTAGGCCGAGAACTCTAGACCGCCATATTTCTTCTTGATGATCATGGCGAAGAACTTGTTGTCCTTCAGGTATTGCCACACCTCGGGGGAGAGGTCCGCGCGCTCGTGGGTCACTTCCCAGTCGCTCACCATGCGGCATACTTCCTCGACCGGGCCATCCATAAAGGCCTGCTCTTCGGCAGAGAGGGTGCTGACCGGAATGGCGTGCAGCTTTTTCCAGTCCGGGTTGCCCGCGAACAGATCGGCTTCCCACCAGGTGGTGCCCGCTTCGATAGCCTCTTTCTCGGTGCGGGACATCTCCGGCATGATCGATTTGTAGATCTTGAACAGCGGCTTGGTTATTTGATTGCGGCGAAATTCCACCAGATTGAGCGGGATGGCGATCACCGCGAACAGCGCCCATACCAGCAAGGGCACATGACCATAGATGGCGCCAAGCACCAGCGCGGCGCCGGTGACCAGGGTGGAGATGAACAGGGATGCCCGGCGATAGGCCAAGGCTCCGATAACCAGGATCACCCCGAGCAGAGTGAGGGTCGTCGTCATTGCTTGCTCCTTGCGTGTATAAATGTGCCAACGTGGTGTAACTCATCCAGAGGTCTGACCTGTTGGATATGGCCCCTGTTGTAATTCATACGCACAAAGTTATCAAGCTGTTTACATCTTCATTACCTTCTCTCTGTGATCCCCATAACGCTCACGCGCCGCCAGCGCTGTGGCTCGCAGGGGGGCGACTGTGCGATTCGCTTGTGCGAGAATAGCTGCGATCTACACGCACACTAAAAACAGTGGAAGAGACATCATGTACCAAGAATTGATCCGCAATGAACTGACCGAAGCTGCCAGCGTGCTGCAGGCCTTCCTGGCTGATGAGCAGAACCTGAAAAACATCGAAGCGGCCGCCAAACTGCTGGCCGACTCTTTCAAGGAAGAGGGCAAGGTGCTCTCTTGTGGCAACGGTGGCTCCCACTGTGACGCCATGCACTTCGCCGAAGAGCTGACCGGTCGTTACCGCGAGAACCGCCCGGGTTATGCCGGTATCGCCATCTCCGATCCGAGTCACCTCTCCTGCGTCTCCAACGACTTTGGCTATGACTATGTCTTCTCCCGTTACGTTGAAGCGGTTGGCCGTCGTGGCGACGTGCTGCTTGGCATCTCCACCAGCGGCAACTCCGGTAATATCCTGAAAGCCATCGAGGCAGCCCGAGCCAAAGGGATGAAAGTGATCGCCCTGACCGGCAAGGATGGCGGCAAGATGGCGGGTCTGGCGGATGTCGAGATCCGGGTTCCGCACTTTGGCTATGCCGACCGTATTCAGGAAGTGCACATCAAGGTAATCCACATCCTGATCCAGCTGGTCGAAAAAGAGATGGTCAAGTAATCAGGCCATCGTCACCAGACAAGGGCAACGCCGGTAACATGGTTCGCCATCGGCCGGTTGTTGCCAGTCACAGGGGAAGGGATTGCGCCTTCCCCTGCTGTCTGTCGAACCAGCGTGCTGGTCGAACATGACACAAGCCAAATCATGAAAGGAGTCTGCCGGATATGTGCGAACTGCTCGGCATGAGTGCCAATGTGCCGACCGATATCTGCTTCAGCTTTACCGGGTTGATGCTGCGTGGCGGCAAGACCGGGCCCCACAAGGATGGCTGGGGGATCACCTTCTACGAGGGGAAGGGCTTTCGCACCTTCAAGGATCCCGAGCCCAGCGCCCAATCTCCCATCGCCAGACTGGTACAGGCGCTGCCCATCAAGAGCTGCGCTGTGGTCAGCCACATTCGGCAGGCCAACCGTGGCTGCGTGTCACTGGAAAATACCCACCCCTTTACCCGTGAGCTGTGGGGCCGTTACTGGACCTTCGCCCACAACGGTCAGCTGACCGGCTACAAGAAGCTGCCAACCGGCCGCCACCGGCCGGTGGGGGATACCGACAGCGAGCACGCCTTCTGCTGGCTGCTCGATCGGCTGGAGCAAAAATATCCCAAGCGTCCGGCCAACTTTCCCGCCATGTTTCGCTATCTCGCTACCCTGTGTGACGAGCTCAGAGCGTTCGGGGTGTTCAACATGCTGCTCTCGGACGGGGAGTATGTGATGAGCTACTGCAGCAACAACCTGCACTGGCTGACCCGCTGTGCGCCCTTTGGCGAGGCGAGCCTGCTGGATGAGGAGGTGGTGATCGACTTTCAAAGCGAGACTACCCCCAACGATGTGGTGACCCTGATAACCACCCGTCCGCTGACCGGCAATGAGAACTGGGTCAAAATGGCACCCGGCGAATTCAATCTGTTTCGCATGGGGGAGCGGGTGGCGACCAATCAGGTCGCGCTTGAGCAAGATAAAAAAATACCAGGGTAGATACCTACCCTGGTTCTTCGCAGCAGCCATAAAAGGCAAAAGGGATGAGAGGTGTTGCTGAGCATCATCACTCTGACGGCATTGAGTGTTGATCAATTGTTAATTTGTGGCAATCAAGTTGTTGTCTTGACGGGCGTTTCAGCATCGCTATTTCGATACTGATCACATTTTTTGCCACTTTATTCCCTGAGCCATCCAATCGGGTGCTTCATCACAGCCTGGTCGTGAGCCACGACATCGAAAACTATCTATAGTATGGTCTGTTTGAATACCGTTCTGGAGGAGCCTCGCATGGAGTGGGTGGATCGCAAGGTGTTGCAGCAGCTGGCAGAGGATATCGGTCCGGATATGCTGCCCGTGGTCATCGCAGTCTTTATTGAAGAGGTGGGCGAGCAGCTGAGTCAGCTCAGGCCCCTCTATGAGCAGGGGGAGTGGGAGGCGCTGGCTCGGGTGGCGCACAGCATGAAATCATCCTGTGGCAGCTACGGCGCCATGCCGAGTTATCAGCAGGTGATGGCGCTGGAGATGGCCAGCAAGCAGGCCGATGTGGCAGAGGCAGAGCGCCAGTTGCAACTGCTGGAGGCCTCCTTGCCTCAGGTACTCGCGTTTCTTGCCGATTATCAGTAACGGCGCCATGCAGGGGTGCCGGGGCGCCGTGACCGTAGCCTAACGCTGGTTGAGCAGTTGCTGGATGATCCGGTCCAGCGCCAGTTTCAGCTTCAACCGATCGTGCCGATGGGGCAGCTCAAGCTCGCCCAGCTCGGCTTCGATCACACGCCCTTGCCACTCCCCCGCATCACTCGCGCCCTGTGGGGCCAGGATGGCATCCAGCCGACCCTGACCGACCCGGGACTCCAGCCAGCGACACTGACTCATCAGGTCCAGCTGACTGGCAGGGCCGTTTTCCGCCACCAGATTGCAGACGAAAACCAGCATGGCGCTGCTCTCGTTGATGGCCTGGGCGAGCTCGGCCAGCAGCAGTGGCGGCATGATGGAGGTGAGAAAACTGCCCGGCCCAAGAATGATCATGTCCGCCTGCTGCAGTGCCAGCACCGCTTCGCGGGTCGCTTGCACCTCCGGCATCAGGCCGAGGGAGAGGGGCGGTGTTGCTAGTTGATCGATGGATACCTCTCCCAGGATCTGGGTGCCACACTCCATATGGGCGCAGAGATCGGTGGGAAATTCAGACATGGGTAGCAATTGTGACTCGATTTTGAGCATGTCACTGATCAGCTTGATAGCATCAAGAGGACGGACACAGAGATTATCGAGCGCCAGCAGCATCAGGTTGCCAAGGTTGTGGCCCGCCAGCTCGCCTTTGCCGGCGAAGCGGTACTCGAACAATAGGCTGCCGATGCTGGGATCGGTCACCAGCTGGTTCAGGCAGTTGCGCAGATCGCCCCAGGCGATGCACTCCTGACTCTTGCGCAGACGTCCGGTCGAGCCGCCATCATCTGTGGTTGTGACGATGCCGGTGAGCCGTTGACCGAGAAACGAGAGGGACGAAAGCACTCGCCCCATGCCGTGGCCACCACCGATGGCAACGACCCGATCGAAGTCATTGATGTTTTTTTGCCACATATGGGCGTCCTGTCATTGGTCTCAGTTGACCGCTATGTTAGCAAGCGAAGCGAGATAATTGTTTGATAAAGGTATGATTTTTGCTTGAGGCTGCCATTCGATAAAACAAGGAGATGGTGTTGAAATTTCTGACCGTTCACTCCCTCGCCCAGAATTCATCGCTGGCGGCCCAAGATATCTGCGCGCAGCTGCGCCACCATGCCGATCAGGCCCCCTCCCTGCTGTTACTCTATTTTACCCAAGCCCATGAGGGGGCGATACTGCGCGACGCGCTCAAACGCCAGTTCCCGACGACCCGCCTGCTTGGGTGCAGCTCTTGCGGTGGTGTCATGACCGAGATGGGACACCACGCCCGAGACGGATATGGGCTGGCCGTTGCTGCTCTGTACGATGAGAAAGGGGCCTTCGGGGTAGCTGGTGCCAGCGGTGACGGGGTGGATGTGCGGCAGTTGCTGCGCCGAGCCATGAGCGATTGTGGTCGACCGGGCGAGCTGCCCCAGCTGATCCTGTTTCATGCCAGTCCCGGCAAGGAGGAGGGGCTGCTGGCCGGTATCGAGGCCGAACTCGGTGCCTCGGTGCCGGTGGTCGGTGGATCCGCGGCTGATAGCAGTGTCAGCGGTGACTGGCAGCTCTGCTGGGATGAGGCGGTGGCTCAGGATGGCATCGGTCTGGCGGTGCTCTATCCCGATTGCCAGCTCGCTTTTCAGTTTCACTCCGGTTATGTGCCTGCCGAATTCAGCGGCGAGATCACCGCCTGCAACGGGCGGGAGGTACTCACCATCGATCACCAGCCTGCCGCCGAGGTCTATGCCCGCTGGTGCGGGCGCGAGCAGCCCTGGCCGGTAGGGGCGATTTTGCGGGAGACCACGCTTACCCCGCTGGCTCGTCAGGTGGGAGCGCTGGATGGCATTCCTTACTACAAACTCTCCCATCCTGAAGCTGTGACCGAACAGGGCGGGCTGCGGCTCTTTACCGATGTGGTGCAAGGGGAGCGTCTGCTGTTGATGTACAGCAGTCAGGAAGGGTTGTTGCAGCGCAGCCTCAATGCCATGCGCGTCGAGCCAGGGTATGGAGTCGATGTGGAATTGCAGCCTATCGGCGCGCTCATCATCTTTTGTGCTGGTTGCCGTTTGGCGCTAGGTGATATGTTGTGCCAATTTGTCGAGCAGAGCCAGGCTCGCCTCGGCAACATCCCCTTTATCACCCCCTTTACTTTCGGCGAGCAGGGGCGGCTACCCAATGGCGAGCTGGCCCACGGCAACCTGATGGTATCGAGCGTGATTTTCCTGACCCGTTGAGTCGGCAGAACATAACAGAGCAGGCAACAAGATGATTGGCAACAGTGAACTGGAAGCCCTCGGCGACAAATTGCAGACCACGCTGGTCGACCTTATGCGTTGCCGCGAGCGCGAGGCCAAGTATCGTCACGAGTCCCAGACCCTGCTGGGTGGGGTTGCCACCCTCGCCGATGCCAAGACGCTGGAGCAGGTGCTGGAGAGCCTTATCCAGGTGCTCAAACCCTTTATCGGCTTTGAGCACGCGGATGTGGTGGCCTGGGAAGGGGAGCAGGGAAGTACCCACCTCAGTACCGAGCCAATGCTATCAGCCCGCAGTTGGCGCATGACCCCGGCATTTGCCCGCGCCATCTCGGGTGAAACCCTGGTGATTTACGATCCCGCCCAGCTGCCCGAGCTGGCGCCGCTGGCGAGCGAGCCGGGCTGGGCCAGCGTGATGCTGACCGGGCTGCAGGCCCCCGGTTTTACCGCCACCCTCATCTGCCGCCACGCTCGGGCGGGCACCTTCGATCTCACCAGCAAGGCCGCCATGGAGCGTTGCCGTCCGCTTATCGCCCAGGCGCTGGTCAACATCACCTATCGGGCCCGCTTGCAGGAGCAGGTCGCGGTAAAAACCGAGGCGCTGCAGGCCAGCGAACGCCGTTTTCGCAGCTTCGCCGCCATGGCTTCGGACTGGTTCTGGGAGACAGATGCCGAGCATCGCCTTAGTTACGCCTCTGAGCCGGGTTATCTGGATGAGATGACCCCGCAGGCGACCCGGCCGACCCTCTATGACTACGTCTGCAACAAGCAGAGCTGCGATGCCCAGAAATACCTGCAGCTTTTGGCGCTGCGCCAGCCGGTGCGAGGGGTGCGGATGCAGGTTGCGCTGCAACACGGCCCCTGCTGGATGGAGGTGAGCGCCGAGCCCTGTTTTGACCATGATGGCCTTTTTATCGGTTATCGCGGCACTGCCCGGGATATCAGCAACCAGATCCGTAGGGAAGAGGAGCTGGCGCGGGCACGGGATGAGGCCGAAGCGGCCAACCGTGCCAAGTCCCAGTTTCTCGCCATGATGACCCACGAGATCCGCTCGCCCATGAATGCGGTGTTGGGGATGCTCGATCTGGTGCAGCATGCCGAGCTGGCGCCGGAGCAACAGAGCCTGCTGCGCCATGCCACCCACTCGGCCAGATTGCTGCAAACCATTATCGACGACGTGCTCGATTTTTCGAAAATCGAGTCGCAAACCCTGGTGTTTCACTGTGAGACCCTGCAACCCATCCAGCTTTGCCAATCTCTGGTCGAGCCGCTGCAAGCTCGCGCGACCGCCAAGGGGATTGCGCTGGTTTATCGGGTCGATGAGTCGGTACCCCGGGAGTTACAGGGGGATCCGATGCGTCTGTCACAGGTGATGGGCAATCTGCTGGACAACGCCCTCAAGTTTACCGAGCAGGGGCAGGTGACACTGCACCTGGGTTGGCAGGATGAGAAGCTGCTGATCTCGGTCTCCGACACCGGGATCGGGATCGCCGATGCGGATCAGGCGCTGCTGTTTGAACCCTTCTCCCAGGTCGACAACTCGGCCACCCGGCGTTTTTCCGGTACCGGCCTGGGCCTTGCCATCAGCAAGCGTCTGGTTACCCTGATGGGAGGTGAGATCCACCTGAAGAGCGAGCCGGGTAAGGGAAGCTGTTTCTGGTTCGAACTGCCCGGCATGGCGCTACCCTGCCATAGTCAGCCGCAGCGGGAGGAGGGGGCTTCGGCACTGCTGCCACTGGATGTGCTGGTGGTGGAAGACAGCCCGGTGAACCAGTTGGTGGTGTCGCTGATGCTGCAAAAGCTGGTGGGCAAGGTACGGCTGGCAGCCAATGGTCTGGAGGCGCTGGCGCAGGTGGATGAGCAGCTCCCGGATCTGATCCTGATGGATATGCGGATGCCCCTGATGGACGGACTGGAAGCCACCCGGCGCTTGCGTGAGTTGGGATGCACCATGCCTATCGTCGCCCTGACGGCCAATGCGATGGCGGAGGACAAGGCATGCTGTCTGGCGCAGGGGATGGATGACTTTCTCGCCAAGCCAATCACCTTGTCACGGCTGAGAGAGTGTTTGCAGCGTCACTTTGGTCAGCGGTTGCCGACGCGCGGATAAAAAAAATGGTCAACTTTGTGGGTTGACCAGTTCTTCAGCAAATACTGAAGAGAGCACGGGATAAATCGGGTTGTATCAATCTATATGAAAAATCTGTGCCAACTTTTTTGGGACTCTTTTGTGTTCAATTTTGGCCGTTTAGCGCAGCGGCTCTCTCTTGTTATGGCGTTTTGCGTTCCTACTTAGTCGCAAAATGCGAATTTCACATTTTCATTGTTGGAATAATTGCATTTTGCAACGCTGTTTTTGTCATTGTGAAATCAGGCGATGCAGGAATTTACGGGCTGCTTCGCTGTTTTGTTTGGCAATCAGCATCTGCTTTTCATAAATCGGCATCGGCAATATCTCGAGCCAGCGTTGGCAGAGCCAGGCGGCATCTTCAAAGCGCTTGTCCGGATAGAGCTCATCAAGCTCCGGATACTGCTCGAACACTTCCCGCAGGCGATTGACCAGCAGCTTGTCGTTGAAATCTGAGTGGGTGCTCGGCCAGTTGGGCAGCATCTCCACCTTGGCCCGGCGCAGGCCCATCTCGTCTGTTTCCATCTCGTGGATACAGAAGCGCTCCAGTCCCAGCACCGTCACCCCCAGCAGGCCATCATTAAGGGTGTAGAAGTCAGTCACCTTGACCCGGGTGCCCACCGGCAGAATGCGGCCGGATTGTCCCGAGGTGGTCGACTCTTCCATCACGATGCCAAAGCCCTGATCGTTGATGAATGACTCCTTGAGCATCTGCAGGTGGCGTGGCTCGAACAGACGCAGAGGAAGCTTGCCGCCCGGCAGTATGTGGGAAGGCAAGGGGAACAGTGCCAAAGGTTGTAGTTTCATGTTCCATCCTCCATTGAGTAGTTGCTGAATATGACAATGCAGCGACTGTGCCAGAGAATGAAAAAAGCCACCGGAGGGTGGCTTTTCGGGCGGTTGAGAGCGCTTAGTTGCGCTGCTCCAGATACATGACAGCCGCTTCCACGCGGCTTTGCGCCTCGAGTTTCTTCAGCAGGCTCTTCACGTGAACCTTGACCGTTCCCTCGGAGATATGGAGTACCGAGGCGACCTGTTTGTTGGAGAGGCCTTTTGCAATTTCGCGCAGGATTTGCATTTCGCGACGCGTTAAGCTTTCCAGCTTCTGCTGCAAGTGATCCAGCTCGTAGATGTTTTCGAGATAGGGGCGCAGCGGTTCGCTCAGGATCTGCTTGCCGGTCATCACGTCGGCCAGCTGGGCCAGCAGCAGATCAGGTTCGGTATCCTTGAGCAGGTAGCCGTCGGCACCCGCCTTGAGCAAAGCCACCACATCCTGGCGGGCATCGGAGACGGTGAGGATCACCACCCGGGAGGTGATCTCTTCGGCCCGCAGCGCCTTGAGGGTATCGAGGCCGGAGAGCCCCTTCATGTTGAGGTCTAGCAGGATCAGGTCCGGCTCGGACTCTTTGGCCAGCGCCACGGCATCTGTGCCGTTGGAGGCTTCACCGGTCACCTCCATGTTCTCTTCCAGAGCCAGCAACTGCACAATCCCTTTGCGCATGAGGGGATGGTCATCTACGACCAGAACTGTGTATTTCATCTCGTCCATCAGGCGTCTCTCGCTAGACTGGTGGGAAAGGTCAGATGCACGCAGGTGCCTTGTGGTTGCTGCTCGTTGATGGTCAGCAGACCGTGCAGTTTGCTGGCGCGCTCGTTCATGATGCTCAACCCGTAATGGTTGATCGCCGAGCTGGCGAGTCCGATCCCGACACCGTCATCTGAAATCTGAACCTCAATGTTACCACTGGCGAGGGTCTCACAGCTAACATCAATCACTTGCGCGTTTGCATGTTTGATGGCATTGAGCACTGCCTCACGGATCAACTGCAAAATGTGGATATGCTGGCCCGCCTCCAGGTCGTTGTCGGCCAGTCCGTAATGGAACCGGATTTCGGCCTGGGTCTGAGGCTGCAGTTGATCAAGCATGACGCGGATCGCTTCCCCCAGATTGGCATCGCCAATGGTGAGACGGAAGGTACCGAGCAGTTCACGCAACTGGGTATAGGCATTGCTAAGCCCCTCGTCGATCTGCTGCATCGCCTCCTGCGCCTTGTCATGCTGCTCCTTGGCGTAAGAGCGCTTGAGCAGGGTGGACTGGATCTTGAGGTAGGAGAGGGCCTGCGCCAGCGAGTCGTGCAGCTCCCGGGCGATCACCGCCCGCTCCTCCATCAGCAGCAGTCGCTGCTGTTGCAGCAGGGTCTGGTCTTTGTGCAGCACCTGAGCCAGCAGCATGGTGAAGTTCTTGATCAACCGCTCATCGATGGGGTGCTGGCTGATGATGTCGAGGCGGCCGAACTCCTGCTCATCCATCTGCAGATAGAAGCTGGCGACCGCATCGAGATCGCCGGGCCAGCCGGTGCGCCCCGAGATGTAGACCGGCATGGCTTTGTGCTCGAAGCGGGTCAGCCGGATGTGGTCGATATGCTGGTGGGCGGCGGCGCGGTCTAGCAGTTTGATAAGGGTACGGGTGCTGAGCGGGGCAGCGTGCAGCTTCTGGGCGGTCGAGTAGAGAAACGAGAGGGTGTCATTGGCCTGCTGCAGCTTGGCGGTTTTCTCTTCCACCTTGTTTTCCAGTTCCCGATAGAGCTTGCCCAGCTCGTCCGCCATGGTGACGAAGGCGCGCGACAGCTCCCCCAGCTCATTTTCGCCGTGGGCGGGCAGCTTAAGATCGAAATCCTGCCGCTGGATCTGGCGGGCGCAGTAGACCAGCTGGTTGAGGGGGGCGACCACCTGCTGGCGGGTGAAGCGCACTGTAAACCAGGCGATGGTGATGATGGCCAGCAGGCCGAGCCCCTCCGCCAGTGCCAGCATCCGCACCTTGAATTCCACGTGGTACTGCATCTGATTGACGAAATTGTCGATGGCCGCCACAAACTGCTCGGTGTTATCGGTGTACCGTCTGGGGGTGCGATCCTCGATGTGCTGGCGCATTACCTGCCACTGGCCGAGCACCTCGCCATAGGTGCGACGCAGGGAGGCAGGAGTGATCCAGCGCTGGGTCTCCTGCAGCTCTTCGGCGTGCAGGGTCTCTTCAAATTGGGAGAGGCGCCCCAGCACGCTGTCGCCCCGCTCGATTTCGTAGGCCATCCGGTAGGCTTGCATCCGCAGCGAACCGGAGAGGTTGATCGCCTTGGCATCGGGTACCGAGTAGAAGAGGGTGACCATGGCGACCAGCGCGATCAGGCTGGCCATGAAGAGGATCAACACCATGGCGCGGCCAATGGCACTGCTGACCGAATGGACCCTGAACCGTTTTCCCATACTGATGCGCACCTCTGAATAGTGATAAGGACCCCGCAAGATGCGTGGGAGTGTACTCCAACTTGTGTTAGCATCGAAAAACTAGATGAACTCCGAGCGGTTTTGCCTAAGTCCTAGCGATAGGGGGAAACCAGCCGTCAGCCGACGTTCGAGCTGTAAGGGTCAGGAAAGAAATGCCCTGGCCTCCCGTATTTGGAAAGGTGTTTATGTTGCCACTTGAAGATGGTTTTTCCCGTCGTTTTTACTATTTGCGTCTGTCGGTGACCGATGTGTGCAATTTCCGTTGCACCTATTGCCTGCCTGACGGTTATCGACCCCCAGAAGGTCACAAAGCGGGGCGTCAACCCTTTCTCTCGATTGACGAGATCCGCCGCGTGGTCAGCGGTTTTGCCGCCATGGGCACCCGCAAGGTGCGCATCACGGGGGGCGAGCCCTCCCTGCGCCGCGATTTCACCGAGATCGTCAAGGTGATTGCCACCACCCCGGGTATCGAGAAGGTCGCCATGACCACCAACGGCTATCGCCTCAAGGAGCGGGCTCAGGAGTGGTTTGATGCCGGACTCAACGCGCTGAATGTCAGTGTCGACAGTCTCGACCCGCGCCAGTTTCACCAGATCACCGGTGAGAACAAGCTGGCCGAGGTGATGGAGGGGATCGAAGCAGCACTGGCCGCCGGTTTCAAATCGGTGAAGATCAATGCGGTGCTGCTCAAGGGGCTCAACGACTACCAGCTCGATGCCTTTCTGGGCTGGATCAGGCACAAGCCTATCGAGCTGCGCTTTATCGAGCTGATGCAGACCGGCGAGATGGATACCCTGTTTCGTGACCACCATGTCAGCGGCGAGCAGATCAAACAGCGCTTGCTGGAGAGCGGCTGGGTGCAGCAGTTGCGGGGCTCGGATGACGGTCCGGCGCAGGTCTTTATGCACCCCGATTCGCAAGGTGGGGTGGGGCTTATCATGCCCTACAGCAAGGATTTCTGTGCCGGTTGCAACCGGCTGCGGGTCTCCTCGCTGGGGAAGCTGCATCTGTGCCTGTTTGGTGACAACGGCATCGACTTGCGGGATCTGCTCGGCGCAGATGCACAATCCGATGAGCTGCAACAGCGCATTCGCGCGGCACTGGCGGGCAAGAGTGCCACCCATCGTCTCCATGAGGGCAATGCCGGCATCACCCCTCATCTCGCCTCGATCGGCGGATAACCGCAAAAAATCGCCAACGATTAAATAGCAATCCTCACATGGAGGTATTTTAACCGATACCTCCTTTTTTATTGCGCTGCAAGGCTTTGATCTGGCGCAAGAATCCCCCCTGTTTATCTCCCTGGTGGTATATCCCTTACCTTGTCAGGGCCGCAATATACACCCACTCTTATAATTGGTATCAAGAATGCCAATCATGGACTCGCACTGTCCCCTTTTTCACCAGAACAGGAGTCAACATGCCGGATGAGATCGATCTTGCCCGCCGCGGCCTGTTCCGGGGGCGGCTGAGAACTGCCGAACCGCCGGTGCAGTTGCCCTGGTCAGTCAATTGGTCGACATTTGTCGCCGACTGCACCCGCTGCGGGGACTGTCTGGCGGCCTGTCCGGAGCAGATCCTGGTGAATGGCGAGGGCGGTTTTCCGGTGGTCGATTTCCAGCGTGGTGAATGCACCTTCTGCACCGAGTGCGCCACGGTCTGCAAGGCGCCTGTGTTTCGCCCGACCAGCGAGTCTCCCTGGCACTATAAGGCCCATATCGAGGCCAACTGTCTGGCCAATGGTCAGGTGTTCTGCCAGCGCTGTCAGGACAGCTGCGAGCCCAATGCCATTCGTTTTATTCCGGTGCTGGGGCGTGTGCCCACCCCGACGGTCGAGCCGGATCGCTGTAATGGCTGCGGCGCCTGTGTGCAGGATTGTCCGGTTGGCAGCATCAAGGTCGACGGGCGAGCCGCCCCATCCGGTGGTGCGAGCCAGCCCACCCTCAAGCAGGAGTCAGAATGAGTCAGAAGCCGTGTGACACAGAAGCCACAATGGATCAGGAGTTCCATGTATCGAGTCTGGTGGTGCTGACCCAGCCCCCTTTGCGCCATCAGCTCGCCGAGCAGATTGGCGCCCTTGAAGGGGCCGAGATCCACGCCGTCAGTGACGAGGGCAAGCTGGTCGTGACCCTGGAAGGTCCGAGCCAGCGGCCGATCATGGCGGCCATTGATGCGATACAGGCGATGCCGGGTGTGCTCTCAGCCGCCCTGATTTACCACCAGTTCGATGAACTGGGCGGTCACTGAAAAGAGTGATGGGATGCCGGGCGTGCCCTCTGCCGCTGATGGCTGGCTCCCGTTCGACAGATTCGACAACTATTACGCGATAAGCAATGTGAGGATATGCCATGAAGCTGAGTCGACGCGACTTTATGAAGGCCAACGCGGTGGCAGCTGCCGCTGCCGTGGCCGGTGTCAGTGCCCCCACGCTGGCAGCCAATCTCATCACCAGTACCGACAAGACTGCCATCCATTGGGATAAGGCTCCCTGCCGCTTCTGCGGTACCGGCTGCTCCGTGCTGGTGGGCTCTCAGGATGGTCGGGTCGTGGCGACTCAGGGTGACCCCGATGCACCGGTCAACCGTGGCCTCAACTGCATCAAGGGCTACTTCCTCTCCAAGATCATGTACGGCCAGGATCGCCTGACCCAGCCGATGCTGCGGATGAAGAACGGCCAGTTCGACAAGGATGGTGACTTTGCCCCCATCAGCTGGGATCAGGCGTTCGACATCATGGCCGAGAAGTTCAAGGCGACCCTGAAAGAGAAGGGGCCGACCGCCGTCGGCATGTTCGGCTCCGGCCAGTGGACCGTCTGGGAAGGTTACGCCGCCGCCAAGCTGATGAAGGCCGGTTTCCGATCCAACAACATCGATCCCAATGCCCGTCACTGCATGGCCTCTGCGGTCGTCGGCTTCATGCGTACCTTCGGCATGGACGAACCGATGGGCTGCTACGACGATATCGAGCAGGCCGATGCGTTCGTGCTGTGGGGCTCCAACATGGCCGAGATGCACCCCATCCTCTGGTCGCGGATGTCCGATCGCCGTCTCTCCAACCCGGATGTGCAGGTGCATGTGCTCTCGACCTTCGAGCACCGCAGCTTCGAGCTGGCGGACAACGGCATGGTGTTTACCCCGCAGACCGACCTGGCGATCCTCAACTATGTCGCCAACTACATCATCCAGAACGACAAGGTGAACTGGGACTTCGTCAACAAGCACACAGTGTTCAAGAAGGGGGTCACCGACATCGGTTACGGCCTGCGCCCGACCGATCCGCTGCAGCAGAAAGCGAAGAACCCGGACAGCGGCGATGCCACTCCGATGACCTTCGAGGAGTTTGCCAAGTTCGTGGCGGATTACGATGTGGAGTCGGTCTCCAAGCTCTCCGGCGTCTCCAAAGAAAAGCTGGAAAAGCTGGCCAAGCTCTATGCCGACCCGGCCAAGAAGGTGGTCTCCTACTGGACCATGGGCTTCAACCAGCATACCCGTGGCGTCTGGGCCAACAACCTCTGCTACAACATCCACCTGCTGACCGGCAAGATCTCCGAGCCGGGTAATGGTCCTTTCTCACTGACCGGCCAGCCCTCTGCCTGTGGCACCGCGCGTGAAGTGGGTACCTTTGCCCACCGTCTGCCTGCCGACATGGTGGTGACCGAGCCCAAGCACCGCGCCATTGCCGAGAAGATCTGGAAACTGCCAGAAGGGACCATTCCCGACAAGGTGGGTTTCCACGCCGTGCTGCAGGATCGCATGCTCAAAGATGGCAAGCTCAACGCCTACTGGGTGATGTGCAACAACAACATGCAGGCCGGCCCCAACATGAATACCGATCGCCTGCCTGGTTATCGCGATCCGCGCAACTTCATCGTGGTCTCCGATCCGTACCCGACCGTCACGGCCCAGGCCGCTGACCTCATCCTGCCCACTGCCATGTGGGTGGAGAAAGAGGGGGCCTACGGCAACGCAGAGCGCCGTACCCAGTTCTGGCACCAGCAGGTGAAAGCGCCCGAAGGGGCCAAGTCCGACCTGTGGCAGCTGATGGAGTTCTCCAAGCGCTTCAAGGTGGAAGAGGTGTGGCCAGCTGAGCTGATTGCCAAGATGCCCGAAGTGAAGGGCAAGACCCTGTTCGACGTGCTCTATGCCAACGGTCAGGTCAACCAGTTCCCGAAAGAGCAGAGCAAAGGGCAGCTGAATGACGAGGCCGAGCACTTCGGTTTCTACGTCCAGAAGGGTCTGTTTGAGGAGTACGCCACCTTCGGTCGCGGTCACGGCCACGATCTGGCGCCGTTCGATCAGTACCACGAAGCGCGTGGTCTGCGCTGGCCAGTGGTAGATGGCAAAGAGACCCTGTGGCGCTACCGCGAAGGGTTTGACCCGTACGTGAAAGCGGGCGAGGGAGTGCGTTTTTATGGCAAGCCAGATGGCAAGGCGGTCATCTTCGCCCTGCCGTTCGAGCCCGCCGCCGAGTCGCCGGATAAAGAGTACGACCTGTGGCTCTCCACCGGTCGCGTGCTGGAGCACTGGCACACCGGCACCATGACCCGTCGGGTACCCGAGCTTTATCGTGCCTTCCCGGATGCGGTGCTCTTCATGCACCCGGACGATGCCAAGGCTCGCGGCGTGCGTCGTGGCGAAGAGGTGATCGTCTCCTCCCGCCGTGGCGAGGTGAAGACCCGTGTCGAGACCCGTGGTCGCAACCGTCCGCCGAAAGGACTGGTCTTCATGCCCTTCTTTGATGCCAGCCAGCTGGTCAACAAGCTGACCCTGGACGCCACCGATCCGCTCTCGAAAGAGACCGATTACAAGAAGTGCGCCGTCAAGGTGATGAAGGCTTAAGGCGGGGGAGTGCGAGATGAGTCGTAGTCGTCGCCAGTTTCTGGCCGACATGGCCAAGGGGGCCTGCGGTGTGGGCCTGCTTGGCGTGGGGCTCGGTGGTGTGGCCCGCCAGCAGGCACAAGCTGTGCCTGCCCAGGCGCTGCGTCCGCCCGCCGCTCTCGATGAAACAGAGTTCCTCAGCGCCTGCGTGCGTTGCGGGCTCTGCGTTGAGGCCTGCCCCTACGACACCCTCAAGCTCGCCCGGCTGTTTGACCCTGTGACCACTGGCACCCCCTATTTCAAGGCGCGTGCCGTGCCCTGCGAGATGTGTGATGACATCCCTTGCGTGGTGGCCTGTCCGAGCGGGGCGCTGGATCAGCAGATGACCGACATCGATCAGGCCCGGATGGGGGTAGCAGTGCTCATCGATCACGAGACCTGTCTCAACTATCTGGGTCTGCGCTGCGATGTCTGCTATCGGGTCTGTCCGCTGATTGACAAGGCGATCACTCTTGAGTTGCAGCATAACCAGCGTACCGGCAAACACGCCATGTTCCTGCCCACGGTACATAGCGATGTCTGTACCGGCTGTGGCAAGTGCGAGCATGCCTGCGTGCTGGAGGAAGCGGCCATCAAGGTGGTGCCACGCCAGCTCGCCAAAGGTGAACTGGGTCATCACTACCGGCTCGGTTGGGAAGAGAAGGCCAAGGCGGGGAACAAGTCGCTCATCGGCGACAGGCTCACCCTGCCCACCCGCAAACCGGAGGGGTTATGAGTCGTTATCCGGGGGAAGAGGCTCGCATCAAGCTGGGGTGGTGGCGTTCCCACCGCTTCCTGTTGCTGCGCAGGCTCAGTCAGTTCAGCGTGCTCGGGCTGTTTTTGCTGGGGCCGCTGGCGGGCATCTGGATCCTCAAGGGCAACCTCTCCAGCTCGCTGTTGCTGGAGACGGTGCCGCTGACCGATCCCCTCACGCTGTTGCAGTCGCTGGCGGCGGGTCACTGGCCCATCACCACCCTCTGGCTAGGGGCTGCCATTGTGCTGGCCGGCTACTGGCTGGTCGGGGGACGAGTGTTCTGCTCCTGGGTCTGTCCGGTCAACTTCATCACGGATGCCGCAGCTTGGCTCAGGGTGCGCCTTGGCCTCAAGGGCAATGGCCAGTTCAGCCGTGCGACCCGCTACTGGCTGCTGGCCATGGTGCTGGTGGTGCCAGCGGTGGTCGGGGTGATGGCGTGGGAGCTGGTCAATCCTGTGTCGCTGGCCATGCGCGGCCTGCTGTTTGGCATGGGGGCTGGCTGGGCCCTGCTTGCAGCGCTGTTCCTGTTCGATCTCTTCGTAGTTGAGCGGGGCTGGTGCGGTCATCTCTGTCCGGTGGGGGCCTTCTATGCCCTGGTCAACCGGGTTGGATTTATCAAGATTTCTGCCAAGGGGCGCGAGCGGTGCAACAACTGCATGGATTGTTATGCGGTTTGCCCGGAACGTCCCATCCTGCGCGGGCCTGTTCACGGTGCCAAGCGCGGTCACGGGCCCTTGATTGCGGCTCAGGAGTGTACCAACTGTGGCCGCTGCATCGATGTCTGCGCGGAACAAGTTTTTGAAATCACTGTAGGTTTTGCCGTCAAGGCAGAAAAAACGTCGGAGAACAAATAATGAAAAAGCTGATTGGAGCAATGCTGGCCTGCCTGATGGCGGGATCCTTGATGGCAGCGGCCCCCGAGATCACCAACAGTACCGGTGGCCTCAAGTCCGAGCGTGGCGCCACCGATCTGGTGACCGATGCCACCGCCGCGCCCCTGAAAAACTTCCGCAAGGATGGCGCGCCCTACGATCGCCAGTACATGCATCAGCCGCCGCTGATCCCCCACGACATTCGTAACTACGAGGTGGATACCAAGGTCAACAAGTGCCTGGCTTGCCACAGCTTCAAGAATGCCAGCGCCATGAAGGCCCCCAAGATCAGTCCGACTCACTTCGAGACCCGCGACGGCCTGACCCTGGGTGAAGTGTCGCCGCGTCGCTACTTCTGCCTGCAGTGCCATGTGCCGCAAGCGGATGCCAAGCCGCTGGTGGAAAATACCTTTAAACCGGTTGAAGCGCTGAACTGAGGAATCCATAGATGAAATTACCCGGCTTTATCCAGCGTCTGTGGACCACCTTCAAGTCACCGTCGAAGGCGGCTCTCTGGGTCATCTTGCTGATGGGCTTCTTCGGTGGCGTGATTTTCTGGGGTGGCTTCAACACTGCCATGGAAGCATCCAACACCGAGGCCTTCTGCACCAGCTGTCACGAGATGAAGGACAACGTGTTCGAGGAGTATCGCGATACCATCCACTACGCCAACCGCTCCGGTGTGCGGGCCAGCTGCCCGGATTGCCACGTACCGCACGAGTGGACCTACAAGATCATCCGCAAGGTGCAGGCTTCCAAGGAGCTGTGGGGCATGATCACCGGCAAGGTGGATACCCGTGAGAAGTTCGAGTCGCACCGGCGCGAGATGGCGGAGCGGGAGTGGCAACGGATGAAAGAGACCGATTCGCGCGAGTGCCGCAACTGCCACAACTTCGAGTACATGGACTTCTCCCTGCAGGGGCAGCGTGCCGCCAAGATGCACTCTACCAATCTGGCCAGTGGTGAAAGTACCTGCATCGACTGTCACAAGGGGATAGCTCACCAGCTGCCCGACATGACCGAGGTGAAAGGGTTCTGATCCTGCGACGACAGGCCGGGTTTGCCCGGCCTGCGTTTTGTTCATATATGGGACAAGCATCAGATTTGTGTGTCTTTTAAATCCCATATCTCGTGAAACCTTTGATAGAATCAGCCCGCCGTCACACGCTTGAGCAAGTTGGTCACCCCTGTCTGCGTCCGTTTTTGCGCCCTGACAGCTGGCCTCTCATACCCCTTCTCTTCCAGCCTCGTTGACGGCCATAGCCACAAGGAGCTGCCCGATGGGACAGAAACACAACGCATTTATTCCCCTCAAGATCGCCGTGCTGACGGTCTCCGACAGCCGCACTGCCGCCGATGACAGCTCGGGTGACTATCTGGTCTCGGCCCTTACTGACGCGGGCCATCAGCTGGCCGATCGGGCGCTCTGCCCGGACAACCTGTTTCGCATCCGCGCGCGGGTGAGCGAGTGGATCGCCGATGAGGGGGTGCAGGTGGTACTGATTAACGGCGGTACCGGCTTCAATGAACAGAACCGGGTACCGGAAGCGGTCGGTGTGCTGTTCGAGCGCACCGTACAGGGTTTTGGCGAGATGTTCCGTCAACTCTCTTTTGCCGAGATTAAAGGCTCCGCCATGCAGAGCCGTGCGCTGGCGGGACTCGCCAATCGCACCCTGATCTGCTGTCTGCCCGGCTCCACCGGCGCCTGCCAGCTGGGTTGGGAGCAACTGATCCGCGATCAGCTCGATGCCCGCACCAAGCCGTGCAACTTTGTCTCCCACCTCTGAGAGCAAGTGATGAACCAGACCGATACCAAGCAGACCCAGCCCAACCTGACGCATCTGAACCAGAGCGGCGAAGCCCATATGGTGGATGTGACCGACAAGCAGGTAACCGAGCGTGAAGCCCGTGCCGAGGCGTTTGTTGCCATGGCCCCCGAGACGCTGGCGCTGATTTTGAGCGGCCAGCACCACAAGGGGGATGTATTCGCCACCGCCCGCATCGCCGGCATCATGGCTGCCAAGAAGACCTCTGATCTGATCCCACTCTGCCATCCGCTGGCCTTGACCAAAGTCGAGGTGGAGATAGTGCCGCTGCCCGAGCAGCACAAGGTGCATATCCGCACCCTCTGCAAGCTCTCCGGCAAGACCGGGGTAGAGATGGAGGCGCTGACGGCGGCATCGGTGGCGGCGCTGACCATCTACGACATGTGCAAGGCAGTGCAAAAGGACATGGTGATCGAACAGGTGCGGCTGGTAGAGAAAAAGGGCGGCAAGTCCGGCCATTTTCAGCTGGGGTCAAATAGCGGGGAGCAAGCATGATCAAGGTACTGTTTTTTGCGCAAGTAAGAGAGCTGGTGGCCTGCGACGAGCTGAGCCTGCCGTGCGACTACGCCACTGCCGAACAACTGCGCGCGGCGCTCTGTGAGCGCGGCGACAAGTGGGCGCTCGCCCTCGAGGCGGGCAAACTGCTGGTGGCGGTCAATCAGACCCTGGTGCCCCTCGATACCCCCATCAACGATGGCGATGAGGTGGCCTTCTTCCCGCCGGTGACCGGAGGTTAAGGATGAGCGACGCAACCATCACAGATCGCATTCTGGTGCAGCGGGAGGATTTCTCGCTGGCGGACGAATATGCCCGCCTAGCCACCCGCCCAGACAGTGGCGCCATTGTCACTTTCGTTGGCAAGGTGCGCGACTTCAATCAGGGGGAGGAGGTGAAGGGATTGGCCCTCGAGCATTACCCCGGTATGACCGAGAAGGCGCTGGCCGATATCGTGCAGGAGGCCCGCCGCCGCTGGTCGCTGCAGGAGTGTACCCTCATTCATCGTATCGGCGAGTTGTGGCTTGGCGATCAGATCGTGCTGGTGGCGGTGAGCAGTGCCCACCGCGACGCCGCCTTTGACGCCTGTCACTTCATCATGGATTTCTTGAAAACCCGGGCGCCGTTCTGGAAAAAAGAGCTGACAGCCGAGGGTGTGCAACGCTGGGTCGAGGCTAAGGAGAGCGACAACGCCGCCGCTGCCCGCTGGCAAGCCTGACCTGTTCATCACGAGGGGCGCAGGTTCAACGGGAACCACGGCCCCGCCAAGGGGCGCGGATGTGCGGGCCCCATCAGGAGAAAGGGAATGAAACCGCTATTATCTGTTGTTATCGCCGGTGTCTGCGCCGCCACCTTGCATACCGGTGCCGTTCAGGCCGATGAAGTGAAAGTGGCCGTGGCGGCCAATTTCAAGGGCACCATAGAGCGTATCGGCAAGGAGTTCACCGCCAAGACCGGCCACACCCTGGCCATCTCGTCTGCCGCCACCGGAGTGCTCTACACCCAGATCAGTCACGGTGCACCGTTCGATCTCTTCCTCTCCGCCGATGCGGCGACCCCCGAGAAGCTGGAAAAAGAGGGCAAGGGGAGCGATCGCTTCACCTACGCCATCGGCCAGCTGGGGCTGTGGAAGAAGGGGGGGCCGGCCCCTGACGAGGCGACCCTGCGTAGCTGGAAAGGCAACCTCGCCATCGCCAATGCCCGCACCGCACCCTATGGTGCAGCCGCCATGGCTACCCTCACCCATCTCAAGATCGATCCCAAGCAGTACCGGTTGCTGACCGGCGCCAACATCGGCCAGACCTGGCAATTTGTCGACACCGGCAATGCCGAACTGGGCTTTGTCGCCTGGGCCAATCTGGTGGAAGCGGGCAAGACTGGTGAAGCCTGGGCAGTGCCTGCGAGCTTCTATCCCCCCATTGAGCAGCAGGGGCTGGTATTGAAGAAAGGCGCCGCGGTCGAGGCGCTGGTGGCCTGGCTCAAGGGGCCGGGTCAGGCGCAGATCAAGGCAGCTGGTTATGCCTTGCCCCAATAAGGGGATGGGCCTGATGCGATACCCTGAGTGGTCGGCCTTCGGGTCGGCCACTCTTTGCAATAAGGATGGATACCATGCCGTTGGGGGCATTTATCAACCGGGAGGTCGGCAATGAGTGAAGGGGATCTGCTGGCGGTCTGGCTCACCCTGAAGCTTGCGGCCTGCACCACAGCGATTTTGCTGTTGCTGGCACCGCCGCTGGCCTGGTGGCTGTCGCGCAGTCAGAACCGGCTGCGGCCGCTGGTGGAGGCGCTGGTGGCACTGCCGTTGGTGCTGCCTCCCACGGTACTGGGTTTTTATCTGCTGCTCGCCTTCTCCCCCGAATATGGCTTCGGCGCCTGGTGGCGCGACACCTTTGGTGCCCCGCTCGCCTTCAGCTTTCTTGGCCTGCTGTTTGCTTCCATCCTCTATTCGCTGCCGTTCGTGGTGCAGCCGCTCACCTCCGCCTTCGTCAACATGGGCAACAAGGAGCTGGAAGCTGCTGCGACCCTGGGGCTCGGCCCGCTGGAGCGCTTTTTCCACATCATCTTGCCGATGACCCTGCCCAGCTTCGTGATGGCGGCGGCCCTTGGCTTTGCCCACACCCTGGGGGAGTTTGGCGTGGTGCTGATGATTGGCGGCAATATCCCCGGCGAGACCCAGGTGCTCTCGATTGCCCTGTTTGATCATGTGGAGGCGATGGATTACCAGAACGCCCATATTCTGGCGGGCGGCCTGATGGCCTTCTCGCTGGTGATGCTGGTGCTGGTCTACGGGGTGTTGCAGCGCAGACAGCGGAGAGTGTTTGGATGAACCAGCCCGCTACTATGCCGCCTGTGAACGTGCCGCACCGCCATGCCCTGAACCTCCATGCCAGGCGCGAGTTTGGCTCATTTACTCTCGATTGCGCACTGACTCTCGAACTGGGGGGGATCCTAGGCCTGTTCGGCCCCTCGGGCTGTGGCAAGAGCACCCTGTTGCGCATCATCGCCGGACTCGATCGCCGAAGCGGGGATCGCTTGCTGTGGCGCGATCGGGAGTATGCTCAACTGCTGCCCGAAGCGCGCCGGATCGGGCTGGTGTTTCAGGACTCGCGGCTCTTCCCCCATCTGACGGTGCTCGGCAATCTGCAACTGGCGGCCCGCAAGGGGCGAGGGCGCTGGCAGCCCGAAGCGCTGGCGGCTCGGCTCGGTTTTGTCGATCTGCTGGGGCAGCCTGCCCATGCCCTCTCTGGCGGCCAACGCCAGCGGGTAGCGCTGGGGCGGGCGCTGCTGGCCGAGCCTGATTTGCTGCTGCTCGATGAGCCTTTTTCTGCGCTCGATCGGCGCAGCCGCATCCATCAGGCCCATGTGCTAAAGGGCTTGCAGCAGGAGAGCGGCATCCCGATGATCTTCGTCAGCCACGCCATGGAGGAGGTGAGCCTGCTCTGCGATCAGCTGGTGCTGCTGGAAGGTGGCAGGGTGGAGGCGCAAGGCCGGCCGAGCGAGATTTTCGCCCGTACCGACCTGTCACTCGCCAGCCGTGACGATGCCGGGGTGATGCTGGCGGCGACCCTCTCTCACTACGATGAAGAGGAGCAGATGGCGACTCTGCAGCTTGGTGAGCAGCGACTGCGGGTCACCATGACCCATGTTCCGGACGAGAGCGGCCCCTTGCAGATCAAGGTGGCGGGGCGCGATGTGGTGATTGCTACAGCCCCCATCGAGCACTCCAGTCTCTCCAACTGTCTCGTCACCCGTCTGCTGGCGGTGCGCGAGGTGCGCCCCGGCCAGACCCTGTTGCAGTTGGCGCTGGGTGAGCAGATACTGCTGGCCCGGATCACCAGCCGCTCCGCCAGGCGGCTGGCGCTGGCGCCGGAGCAGCAGATCTACGCTTATATCAAGGCGGTGAGTCTGGTCAGCGAAGGCTGATTGGGCGCCGTGCTGATAACGTGGCAGGATGGCCACGGGCAACATAACAACAAGAGATGGTTCAGGTGATGAGTCGAGAGGCAATACACTGATGCGCCGCAATCAGGTGATGAAATTCAACGGTCTTGCCCTGCGCAGTGCGGGGGAGGGCCCTTTGCTGTTGCTGCTGCATGGGCTGGGCTCCTCCAGCCTCGACTGGCAGGCGCAGATCGAACGGTTTTCCGAACACTACCGGGTGGTGGCGCTGGACTTGCGCGGCCACGGCCAGAGCATGCAGGAGGGGCCGTTCGATGTCGCGACCTTGGCAGCCGATGTGGTGAACTGGCTCGATGCACAGCCAGAACCCGCCTGGGTCGTGGGATTGTCGCTTGGGGCCATGGTCGCGCTGGAGCTGGCGCTGCAACTGCCCCACAAGGTGCAGGGGCTGGTGCTGGTCAACGGTTTTAGCGAGTTTCTGCTGGAGACCCCCAAAGAGCAGGAGCGTTACGCCCAGCGCCTCAAGTGGCTGCGCTGGTTTGGCATGCGCCCGCTCGCCTGGTGGCTGGGACGCGAGCTCTTCCCGGGCACGGATCTGGCGCAGGTGCGCCACACCTTCCGGCTGCGTTTCGTGCGCAATAAAAAGAAAACCTACAAGGCGCTGCTGGAGGCGTTACCCGGCTGGTCGGTACGCGCCCGGCTTGGCTCCATCTGGCAGCCGGTGGCCATCATCTCCACCAGTCACGACTACCTGCCGCTGGCCAAACGGGTAGAGCAGTTTGCCGCCTTGCCTAACGCCACCATCCACACCCCCAACGGCCACCACGCCTGGCCCGCGGAAGATCCTTCCGGATTTAATCATTTGCTTCACCGGATTTTAGAAACCCATTAAACTTGTCGCCCTTTACCCCGTGTATCTATTGGTTCGATCGCCTTGCCAAAGGCATAAGGCAAGGCAATCGGACCCATTTCTGATCTATTAACAGGTGTTTCCTCATGTCTGAAGTAATGAAAATGGCCATCGATGATGGCTCGACCAACGTCAAGGTGAGCTGGATTGAGAACAAGGTGCTCAAGACCATCATCTCTCCCAACTCCTTTCGCAAGGACTGGAAGAGCGCCGCATTGCGTAAAGACAAGAAGATCTACAACTACGAGATAGGTAACACCAAGTACACCTACGACGCGACTTCCGACAAGTCTCTGGCCACCACCCACGTGGAGTACCAGTATGACGATCTCAACCTGCTCTCAGTGCATCATGCCCTGTTGCAGACCGGAGTGACGCCGTGCGATGTCGCCATCACCGTGACCCTGCCCATCACCGAGTTTTACAACCCGGATGATTGCCAGCGTAACGAAGAGAAGATCGAGAAGAAACGCCGCAACCTGATGCGTCCGATCACCCTTAACAAGGGCGAGCTGTTCAATATCGTCAGCGTCGAAGTGATGCCGGAGAGTCTGCCTGCTGCGCTCTCCCGCCTGATGGGCTCAGGCTGCAACGAGTTCACCAAGACTCTGGTGATCGACTGTGGCGGCACCACTCTGGATATGGGGATCATCGTCGGTGAGTTTGATGATGTCTCCGATGTCTACGGTAACAACGAGATCGGTGTCTCCATGGTGACCGACGCTACCCGCAAGGCGCTGGCCGCAGCAGACAGCGACTCCAGCTATCTGGTGGCCAACGAGTTTATCAAGCGTCGTCACGACATGAGCTTTGTACGCGATGTGGTCAACGATGAGAGCCAGATCCCCAAGATCCTCGAAAAGATGCAAAACAAGATCGACGAGCTGGGCACTCAGGTTGCGCATGAAGCGAAGAAGTTCGCCAAGAACCCGAACCGTGTCTATCTGGTCGGTGGCGGCGCATCTCTGATTTATGACGCGATCAAGGCGGCCTATCCCACCCTGGGTGACCGTGTCGAGCTGCTGGACGATGCTCAGTCCGCGCTGGCTCGTGAAATCTGCCTCTACACCACGGAAGAGGATGAAGTCTATCGCGAAGCGCCAGTGATGGCCGAGGTTGATGATGAGTAGTCAACTCAAGCGCATGACCTTCTCCATCTACATGGATCCGGGTGCGCTGGAGTCTGATCGCTATGCGGTCGGGGTATTGCAGAACTGGTATCAACGGGCGCGCAAGATCCAGGAGGGCACCGAGGAGTTTGACTTCTCCAAGAGCCGTTTCCACAAGGATATCTACCTCTCCGGCATGTTCATGTATGTGCTGGCGCCCAACCTCTGCAAGGCGATCGCCAATGCGCTGGGGCCGGAGCAGGTGAGCATGACGACTCTGCGTCATGCTTTTGCCAGCTGTGGTTTCAATCTGGGGGAGGTGGCTGGCGAGGCGCAGCCTGCCGCAGATGTGATGATCGACGAGATAGTGGCCAGACTGGCCCCACAGCTGGGACAGAGTGATACCACTTCACTGGTAGACGAGATTGTCAGCCGGCTTGGCGAGCAACAACCCGCCGAGATGTGGGATGAACTCAGACAGGGGCTACCTGCTGCGCTGGATCATGACCAGTTGGCCGAAGCTATCGCTGGCAAGCTGCCATCAGCAGGGGCCGAGCAGGATCTGGCTCCCCTTGCCAGCAGTATCCAGCTGCTCTCTCGCCAACTGGAAGAGCAATCCCGGCTGATCCGCGAGCAACACAGATTGATCCAGCGACTGGCCAGTGCCCCCGCTCGACAGAGTGTTGTCGGCACAGAGGCAGAACCGTTGATCGAGGATCTCTCGAGTCAGGTGGCCAGTATGAAAAAGGTCAAAGCCAAGGGGATCTTCTGATCCCCGATACCGTTACTAAATCGGAATACAAAAGCCGAACCACAGGGTTCGGCTTTTTTGATCCCGTTTGCTTTATGGATGGGAGCAGACGGGGCAGTCGGGGCGCTTGGGCAGCTTCATCTCGCGGAAGGTGCCGCTCAAGCCGTCGATCATCAGCAGGCGGCCGCTGTAGCTTTTGCCCATGCTGGCCAGGATCTTGATGGCTTCGAGCGCTTGCAGGCTGCCCACCAATCCCACCACGGGGGCGAGTACACCGGCTTCGACGCAGGTGAGGGCCTGCTCGCCAAACAGGGCGCTGAGGCAGGCGTAGCAGGGTTCATCTTCCTGCCAGGTAAAGCTGCAGAGCTGCCCCTCCAGCCGGATGGCGGCGCCACTGACTAACGGAACCCTGTGTTGGCGTGCCTTGTGATTCAGCAGGTTGCGAATGGCCAGGTTGTCAGTGCAATCCAATACCAGCTGATGCCGGGGCAGCAAGGCATCGAGCAGCACCTCGTCGGCCACGGCAGCGTGGGTCTGTACCTCAAGCCAGGGGTTGAGGGCACGCAGTGACTGGGCGGCAGAGTCTACTTTGTAGTGACCGATGCGCTCATCGTTGTGTAGCACCTGACGCTGCAGATTGGAGAGCTCCACCTTGTCGAAATCGACCAGGGTGAGTTGGCCAACCCCGGCCACCGCCAGATACTGGCTGGCGGCGCAGCCAAGGCCGCCGGCGCCGATCACCAGCACCCTGGCCTGTTTGAGTGCCTCCTGCCCCTCGAAATCGAAGGGTTTGAGGATGATCTGGCGGTTGTAGCGCAACAGCTCGGCGTCGCTCAGGATCTCGCTCACAGCAGCAATCCCCCGAACGGTTCGACGGTGACGGTTTCGCCCGCAGCGACGCGCCCACGCTCGCGCTCAAGGACGATGTAGCAGTTGGCCCGCGACAGGGAGCTGAACACGGCGGAGTCCTGCGAGCCAGTGCTGCGTACCTCGAGGCCATTTGGTCCCTGACTCAGGATGCCGCGCTGGAAGTCGAGTCGGCCCGGACTCTTTTTGAGTTGCTCGGTGGTGACGGCCTGCAGCTGAAGCGGGCGCTCGAAGCGTTGACCCGCCAGCTTGGCCAGCGCCGGTTGCACCAGCTGATCGAAGGTGACCATGGCGGAGACCGGGTTGCCCGGCAGGCCGAAGAACCAGGCGCGGGGCAGGCGGCCGAAGGCAAATGGCTTGCCCGGCTTGATGGCCAGCTTCCAGAAGCCGATCTCGCCGAGCTCGTCCAGCAGCTGTTTGGTGAAGTCCGCTTCCCCTACCGAAACGCCGCCGGTGGTGATGAGCACATCGGCCTCTTCATCGGCGTGGATAAAGGCGGCGCGCAGTTGGGCCGGGTCGTCCGGGATGATGCCAAGGTCGAGACAGTCGCAGCCCAGCCGCGCCAGCATGGCCCGCACACCGTAGCGGTTGGAGTCATAGATATCGCCGTGGGCGAGGGGGGTGCCAACTGGCTTGAGTTCATCGCCGGTGCTGAAGATGGCCACTTTCAGCGGTCGGCGTACCGGTACGGTCGCGATGCCGAGGGAGGCCAGTAGCGGCATCTCGCGCGGGGTAAGGCGGGTGCCGGCTTGCAACACACAGGCGCCCTTGCCGATATCGCTGCCGGCGCGGCGGATATTCTGGCCCGGTTCGGGTTGTGCCAGAAAAGTGATCCGATTGCCGTCGGCCTGCGTTTCTTCCTGCATCACCACCGCATCTGTGCCTGCGGGGACAGGAGCACCTGTCATGATCCGCACACAGTGGCCAGCGGGCCATTCGCCCTGATAGGGCTGACCGGCAAACGCTTTGCCCGCCATGATGAGAGGGGTGCCGCTGGCGAGATCCGCAAGGCGCACGGCGTAACCATCCATGGCGGAGTTGTCGAAGGGGGGCACGGCGAGGGGAGAGGCGATGTCGCTGGCAAGAACCCGGCCAAGGGCCTCTGGCAGTGGCTGCTGCTCGCTGTCGCAGCAGCAGGCGAGTTGTTCCAGCATCCCTTGCAGGGCATCGCTTAAGGGGAGTAGTCCGCTGGTATCAAATCCCATCGTCATGGCCTCTTTCTATGATTGAAGGCGGGATTATCACAAAAATCCCCGGGGATGGGCAGGTTATCTCAAGGGAATCTCGGGGTAATCGGCGCTGAAACGGGGGGAGATGGCCATAAAGTATGAGGTGACGCACAAGTTGACTTGAATCTTGGCGGCAATGGCCGTTTACTATGCCGCCATAACAGATGGCCGTCACATCCCGTGTGGCGACCATTACAGTTATACCGTCGGCCCTGTACGCCGCCATAACATAAGGGGTTGCTCCTTGAGCTGCCCTCACAGTCCCTGAGCGTGGGAGAGAAGATAATGACAACCTTAAGTCCGGAAGCCTTGCTGGTCAGGGCTGCCCTCGAAGCCCAGGGACTGGAAACCCCCCTGGTCACCAACGAGCTTAACAGCCAGCAGAAGCGGGAGAAGATCGAAGGCCATATGCGCTCCATCATGGAGACGCTGGGGCTGGATCTGACCGATGACAGTCTGGCCGAGACGCCGCACCGCATCGCCAAGATGTACGTCAACGAGATCTTCTCAGGCCTCGACTATTCCACCTTCCCCAAGGTGACGGTGATCGAGAACAAGATGCAGGTGGACGAGATGATCATGGTGCGGGACATCAGCCTCACCAGCACCTGCGAACACCACTTCGTCACCATCGATGGCATGGCCCATGTGGCCTATATCCCTCGCGGCAAGGTGATTGGTCTGTCGAAGATCAACCGCATCGTGCAGTTCTTCGCCCGCCGTCCCCAGGTGCAGGAGCGGCTGACCCAGCAGATCCTGCTGGCGTTGCAGACCCTGCTCGGTACCAAGGATGTGGCCATCAGCATCAAGGCGACCCACTACTGCGTCAAGGCGCGCGGAGTGATGGATTCAACCTCTTATACCACCACCACCTCCCTCGGCGGGGTGTTCAAGACCCAGCCCGATACCCGGGCCGAATTTCTGGGCGGCCTGCGCGGATAAGATGGCGGTTGTTTTGTAACCGCCACGCTGAATAAACGAGACGCCAGCAGCCATTGCTGGCGTTTTTATGGACGATAGCCAGAGATGGCGAGCCTGTATCGACCACTTTCTCTATTTTCGTAAGCGAATATTTCATGTTCGTGATCGAACGCTCAAAGTGTGAAAATCCTGACTGGTAGCTCTTCGGAACCAACCAGTCCCCGTCTTAATATGCTTGCCATTACCAGCAGGGCATCATTTACAGGTTGGAGTCGCCGTGTTTCGTTCAATCAAACATCAGGTCATGTTTTTTGGTGGCTGTATTTTACTGGCTACCGTGTTGAGTGTGGTCGGGTATAGCTATCTGTCTCTTGCGACTATGCAAGGTGGTATTCAGGGCGAAATGCGCGAGACAACACGTCAGGATGCCGGACGATGGCTAATGGCTCTGGCTGGTCAACAAGCCGGCGAGATTGCAGGCACCTTTGAACAAGCCCTTAATACAGCAGAGACACTTGCCGCCATGCTGGCTGGCAATGTTCATCAACCCAGACCATTGGACCGGGCTACCGTGACTGCCTTGCTCAAGGATGTTGCTGAACGGAACAGCGACTTTCTCAGTATCTACAGTGGTTGGGAGCCTAATACTTTTGATGGTCAGGACAGTGCGTATTTGACTGACGGGGTACATAGCCAGGCCACTGGCAACTTTGCCCCCTACTGGAGTCGTGGTCCAGCCGGGTTCACCATCAAACCGCTGGGCGACTACTACAGCAAGAGTTTGAGCAAGACCGGTATCCGGGCATCGGAATGGTATCTCTGTCCGATGGAGAGCAAGGCAGCCTGTGCTGTCGACCCTTCCGTTTATACCGTGAATGGCCAACCGACGCTCTTGACCTCTTTTGTTGTGCCCGTTCTGGATCAGGGCCGCTATCTGGGGATGGTCGGGGTCGACTATTCCCTCAACTACCTGCAACAGTTGGCCAAGCAGGTAAGTGGCCAGGTGTTCTCTGGCCAGAGCCGGGTCAGGATCATCAGTCCACACGGCATCATCGCCGCGGATTCGGCGCAACCTGATGTGATCGGGGGGCGGCTTGAAGAGTCTGGCTTGATGGATCTGCTCAACAAGGGAGAGGCCAGTAGTCAGCAAGTTTCGGGTCAGTTGCGCGTGCTGGTGCCAATCCATCTTAAAGGGGTCACTAAAGCTTGGGGGATCATCATTGAGGTGGCTGATACGGCGCTGTTTGCCGATGCTGATCAGGCTGAACAGGCGAGAGCCGCTGATTTCAGCGAGAGTTTATGGATACAACTGCTGGTTGGGATCGTGGTGGCATGCCTTGGTCTTGTCGGTTTGGCCTGGGCTGCCGGATCCATCTCGCGTCCGGTACAACAGACCGCCAGCATGGTAGGACGTCTTTCTGCCGCCGGAGGGGACTTGACCCAACGCCTCAATGTGATGCGTAAAGATGAGACTGGCGAGTTGGCTGAGGGGATCAACCGGTTTGTCAGCACTATTCATCATATTGTGAGTGATACGGCACAAAGTGGCCGCGACCTGCAGCTAGCTGCCCACCAATCTGCCGAGCTGGCTCAGCAAGGATTGTCCAATAGCCATCGGCAATTGGAAGAGATTGAACTGGTTGCAGCGGCCATCCACGAAATGGCCTCGACGGCGGATTCCGTCTCCAGCAGTGCACAGATTACCGCTGATGCTGTAGATGAGACCCGCAAAGCGGTACATAGAGGTCAGCATGTGGTGAGCAATTCAGCTAGCGGGATCCGTGAACTGAGTGTGCAAGTAGATGTTGTGGCACAGCGTATTGCCGAGTTGCAGCAACAGGGTCAACAGATCGGTTCGATTCTTGATGTGATCCGTACGATTTCAGAACAGACCAATTTGTTGGCTCTGAATGCAGCGATTGAGGCCGCTCGTGCTGGGGAGCATGGTCGGGGGTTTGCGGTGGTTGCGGATGAGGTCAGGGGATTGGCGTCCAAAACCCAAGCTTCAACCAAAGAGATCCAGGGCATGATCGAACGCCTTCGTCAGACCACGGCAGAAGCTGTGAGTACCATGGGAGAGGGAAAAAACTTGAGTGAGCTGGCATTGCAGGATGCAGAGCTTGCCGTGACCGAGCTTGCGACGATAGTTATGTCGGCAGACCGGATCCAGGATATGGCGACCCAGATCGCCAGTGCGGCAGAGGAGCAGTCCAAGGTCACCGATGATATCAGTCGAAATGTCAGCAACATTCATGAAGCGGCAACCGCATCGACCCGTTTGGCTAACCAGCAGGATGAACAAAGTCAGCAAATGCATAAGTTAGCCAGCGATGTGATGGACAAGATTGGGCGCTTCCGCTATTAAGTTTTCACCCCCTTATAGTTGATCTTTCATCCGAATGACCCCTGTTTTGAACGGGGTCATTTGAGTTGCTTCAATTTTAATCACAAGACTCTTTCCGAACCGCAATAATCCGGCTATTCTACCGCCCCTCTCGGCTCTCGCTGCCGCTCATGGAATTCAGAGATATCCATCAAGGTTGGATGGTGCGCCACTGAACAGGTGGCCAGATAGTTCATGCCAGGAGGGCGTGAACCGGACGAGTGCTACGAATTTAACGACCACCAGGATATCCCATGAATACCAGTACCATGACCATAGGTAAAAAACTCACCGCCGGCTTTGCCGTGCTCGGTTTGATGGTCGCCTTTATCGGCGGTTTTGCCCTTGTCCAGTTTGGCAACATGAATGATGTTGCCATCCGGTTTACCGACAGCATCTTGCCAGCGGTCAATCGCACCAGCGCGATCGGGGATTCTCTCGGTGAGTTGCGTCGTTATGAGCTGGGTTATTTCGTGGTGGCCGCCGAGCCGCTGAAAAGGGCTGAATATCGGAATATTGCCAGTCAGCAGCTTAACTCGATCGCACAGCAGCTGATTGCCCATGACAAGACGATCTGGCCTGAGGATGTGGCGGAGCGCCGTACCTTCGATACGGTGAAATCTGACTGGGATCGTTACGTCGCCCTGCACCAGCGAGTCAAACAGCTGCAAGACAGCGATCAGCTTGCCGAAGCCCAACGCATCTTCCTTGAGGAGGGGGTTCCCCTTTATACCGCGCTGAGCAAGTCAGTGGCCTCCCTGATCCAGATTAACCATGGTTATGCGTCTGAATCCCGCAGTGACATTGTCGCCTCTTACCAATCCGCCAACCTGAGCGTCACCATCGCGCTGGTGATCGGCCTGATCCTTGTGGTGGTGCTCTCCGTGGTACTGACCCGCCAGATCCGCGATCCGCTGATCATGCTGGCCCGTCAGGCCCAGCGTATTGCCAATGGCGATCTGGGTCAGGGCGAACTGCAGCAGTGGATCCGTGACAGCCGCTTCAACCGCGATGAACTGGGTCAGCTGGGCTCCGCCATCAACCGGATGCAGGGCTCCCTCTCCGATCTGGTGAGCGAGATCGCCGGCTCCGTGAGCCAACTCAGCAGCGCAGTGGAGGAGGTGAGCGCCATCTCCAGCCAGTCCGCCAGCGGCATGGCTATCCAGCAGAACGAAGTCTCCCAGGTGGCGACCGCCATGAACGAGATGCAGTCCACCGTCAATGAAGTGGCCCGCAACACCACGGATGCCATGAGCGCCGCCAAGGATGCCTCCCGCACCTCTGCTGCTGGCAGCGAAGTGGTTCGCAGCTCCATTGCCAGCATCGAAGAGGTGTCGGTCAAGATTGAGCAGGCGGGCACAGTAGTGCAGCAGCTGGAGGCCGACAGCGCCAACATCAGCGTGGTGCTGGATGTGATCCGCGATATCGCCGGTCAGACCAACCTGCTAGCCCTTAACGCGGCCATCGAAGCGGCCCGTGCCGGTGAGCAGGGTCGTGGTTTTGCGGTCGTTGCGGATGAAGTACGTTCATTGGCCCAGCGTACCCAGGACTCCACCGCCGAGATCAGCAAGATGATCGAGCTGCTGCAGAGCCGCGCCGCCGAGGCGGGCAACGCCATGCAGCTGAGTCGTCACCAGATGCAGGAGAGTGTCGGTCTGGCACGGGATGCCGGTACCAGTATCGAGACCATCAACGGAGCCGTGGTGCGCATCACCGACATGAACACTCTGATCGCCACCGCCACCGAAGAGCAGAATGCGGTGACCGAAGAGCTCAACCGCAGCATCGTCAACATTCACAATGCCGCTGACGAGAATGCCCAGGGCGCTCATCAGATCGCCCAGGCTTGCGTCGAACTGAGCAAGCTGGCCAACACCCTGCACCATATGACCCAGCGCTTCACCCTCTAAGGGTTGATGCATGGATAACTAAAGGCCCCGCCAATTGGCGGGGCCTTGTTGTTTCTGGCGTTGTGGAAGGGCTCAGCTCAGGCCGACTATCTCGCCGTTCTCATCGATATCGATATGGCGATAAGCAGGCAGACTACCCAGCCCCGGCATGGTCATGATGGGGCCCGCCAGCGCATAGACGAAGCCTGCACCGGCGCAGAGCTTCACCTCGTCGATGGGCACCTCGAAATCGGTCGGCACGCCCTTGAGAGCGGGGTCATGGCTGATGGAGAGCGGCGTCTTGGCTACGCAGATGGGCAAGTGATCCCATCCTTCGGCAGAGAGCTGTGCCAGCTGCTGGCGCGCTTTGTCGGAGAGCTGCACTCCGCGGCCGCCGTAGCCGCACTCCACCAAGGTCGCCAGTTTGGCGTCGAGGCTCGCCTCGTCGGGGTAGAGCAGTTTCACCTTACCTGGTTGCTCGCAGGCGGCGACCACGGCGCGGGCCAGCTCGCTGGCACCGGCACCACCCTGAGTGAAGGCGTTGGAGATGGCTGCGCCACAGGCACCGGCTTGCTGGGCTTCATGGGCCAGCAGCGCCAGTTCGACCTCGCTGTCGGTGGGGAAGCGGTTGATGGCGACCACTACCGGCACCCCGTAGCGGCGGGCGTTCCGGATATGCCAGGCGAGGTTGGCGCAGCCTTGCTTGAGGGTCGGCAGATCTTCCCCTTGCAGGCTGGCTGGCAGCGGCTGACCCGGGCGGATATCGAGCAGGCCGCTGTTGGCCTTGAGGCCGCGCACCGTGGCCACCAGCACCACGCAGGCGGGGGTAATACCGGATTGGCGGCTCTTGATGTTGAAGAACTTCTCCAGCCCCATGTCGGAGCCAAAACCTGCCTCGGTCACCACATAGTCGGTCAGGCCAAGAGCGATGCGATCGGCGATCACCGAGGAGTTGCCGTGGGCAATATTGGCAAAGGGGCCGGCGTGCACCAGCACCGGCGTCTGCTCTGTGGTCTGCATCAGGGTCGGTTGCAGCGCGTCTTTCAGCAGCACCGTCATGGCGCCCGCCACTTCCAGCTGTTCGGCGGTAATGGGCTTGCCGTGAATATCGCGGGCCAGCTGGATGCGGCCGATGCGCTGGCGCAGGTCTTTCAGATCGCTCGCCAGCGCCAGAATGGCCATCAGCTCGGAGGCGGCGGTGATGACGAAGCGATCGCTGCGTTCCACCCCATCGGCTGCGCCACCTTGACCTATGGTGAGGTGGCGCAAGGCGCGGTCATTCATGTCGAGGGTGCGCGGCCAGAGGATGTTATCGGCATCGATATCGAGCCGCGGCAGGCCGGTTTTGGCGGTGAACTGGTCGCCGAGTTTGCGCTCATGGAACAGGCGGGCATCGAGGGCTGCAGCCGCCAGATTGTGAGCCGCCGTCAGAGCGTGAAAATCGCCGGTGAGGTGGAGGTTCATCTCCTCCATCGGCACCACCTGGGCGTGGCCGCCACCTGCGGCCCCCCCCTTGACCCCGAATACCGGGCCGAGGCTCGGCTGGCGGATAGTGGCGATGCTGGGCTGGCCGACATGGTTGAGCCCCATGGAGAGGCCAAGGGTAGTCACCGTCTTCCCTTCACCGAGCGGGGTCGGGGTGATGGCGCTCACCAGTACCAGCTTGCCGCTATGCTTGGGTTGAGACGTGAGAAGATCGAGGCTGAGTTTGCCTTTGTAGTGGCCATGAGGGCTGAGCAGGTGCTGGGGGATGGCGAGGCGTTCGGCCAGCGCGTGAATGGAGAGACGGGGGGACTGGCGGGAGATCTCGATATCGCTTAGCATCAGCACCTCGTTGGCATATCGGGGTAAAATATGCGGCGCAGTCTAGTGGAATATAACGGGTAATCCAATGACGAAAACGATTTTATTTGGTGAGGGTGAGGTTCGTCAGAATCCTGTTCGGCTGGATCTCAACGCACTCTATCATCCCCCCAAGCAGCCGATGACGGCGCTGGGGATTGTCAGCGCGCTGGTGCCGTTATTCGGTTTCGGCTGGCAGGCGATGACCCAGGACCCCGAAACCCAGCTGCGCCACGAGATCCGCAAACGGGTCAACAAGCACAAGACCGACGAGGCAAACCTCATTTTGATCCTGCAGCTGGCCGCCATGTTTGACTGCCCCGAGATTGAAGTGGCGCTCCCCTATGCCCTCAGTGAGCAGCAGTTGTCGGTGATACGCACCCGTTTGCCACGCTGGCAGTTAAGCCTCGAGCAGGAGCGTCTGCTGGCGAAGCTGGTTCCTGCCACGGCCCCTGGCCAGCGCTAGGTTTTAAGCCGGGTCAGCAGGCCGGACAGTCAGGCCCTATCCTCTGCTCTGGCAATCATCACGGCTTATCCCACTGTTGCGGGGCGAGATAGCGCTCCTGCACGAACTCGATAAAGCAACGCACCTTGGCCGAGACGAAGCGGCGGTGCGGATAGACCGCATAAAGTCCCACCTCTCCCTTGTCCCACTCTGGCAGCAGGCTGACCAGCTGCCCTGACCGCAGGGCCTCCCCCACGATAAAGGTGGGCTGCAATATGATGCCCTGATCATCACAAGCGGCGCGGGTCAGCGCCACCCCGTTGTTGGCCCGCAGTGGCCCCTGTGGCCGGATGCTCTGCTGCTCGTTTCCCCGTTTGAAGTGCCACTCCGGCTGGGTCAGGGTGTAGATCAGACAGTCGTGCTGTTTGAGATCCTCGGGTTTTTCCGGTCTGCCCTTGCGTGCCAGATAGGCGGGGCTGGCGCAAAGCTCGACCCGAATGGTGGCAAGCTGGCGCGCCACCAGCGAGGAGTCGCTGAGGTGGCCGATCCGCAGCGCTAGATCGAACCCCTCTTCCACTAGCGCGACCCGCCGGTCGCTGTACTCGATATCGAGCTTGAGATCGGGAAAGCGCTGGCGAAACAGCGGCAGGGCGGGGGAGAGGTGCAGATAGCCAAAGTCCATCGGCACCGAGAGCTTGAGGGTGCCGTTCGGCTGCTGGTTGTGGTGGGTCAGCTGGCTGTGGGTCTCTTCCAGCTCCGCCAGCAGGGCGAGGGAGCGCTGGTAGTAGAACTGGCCCGCTTCGGTGGGATTGACCTGACGGGTGGTGCGCGACAGCAGCCGGGTGGCGAGGGACTCCTCCAGCTGCTGCATCAGTTTGGAGGCCATGGCGACCGAGATGCCGAGCTGGTTGGCGGCCTTGGTAAAGCTCTGGCACTCCACCACCTTGATAAAGGTACGCATGGCGGCGATCTGGTCCATTTTCCATCCTCAGTAAATAATGAATTTAATAAATCACTGATTATTCATCTTCAGAACGAGGTTAGCATTTTAACCACTGATGTGAACCCCAAGATGAAGGAACGAACGGATGAAAATGACCAAGGCTCTGCTGGCCTCCTGCCTGTTTATGGCTACCCCTCTGATGGCGGCGGATTACGATGTGGATGCGGCGCACACCACGGTGCAGTTCAAGGTGGGTCACCTGGGCTTCTCCGAGCTGGTGGGTCGCTTCAACACCTTCAGCGGCACCTTCAGCATGGATGACGCCAACCCGGCGGCCGCCAAGGCGAGCTTTGAAGTGGATGCCGCCAGCGTCGACTCCAATCACGAGGCCCGCGACAAGCACCTGCGCAGTCCGGACTTCCTCGACGTGAAGCAGTATCCCAAGATGACCTTCGTCAGCTCCGCTTACGAGGGCACCAAGGATAAAGGCGTGCTGAAAGGGACCCTAACTCTGCACGGCGTCTCCAAGGAAGTGGCCTTCGATCTGGTCAAGATCGGTGAGGGCAAGGATCCCTGGGGCGGCTACCGCAGCGGCTTCAACGCCTCCACCACCATCAAACGCAGTGACTTTGGCGTGAGCTACATGCTGCCCGGCATTCCGGACGAGATGAACATCAACCTGTTTGTCGAAGGCGTGCGCAAGTAATGGGCGCGGAACTTCTGCTGCAAACCCTGGCGGCTCCTCTGGGAGCCGCTTTGCTATCGTGGCGCTGGCCGCGACTGGGGTATCTGTGGGGCGCGCTGGCGCTCTGGCTGGTGGGATCCTGGCTCGGCGGCTTCTATGGCATGCCGGAAAAGGCGTGGCAGTGGCTGCCGCTGACCCTGCTGGTGCCCGCCATTGCGGCTCAGGTGAACGATCTGCGTGGCTCGCTGCTGCTCTTTGCCGTGATCAGTGTGCTGGTGTGGTGGCAGGGATTGGCCTCGGTACTGGCGAGCGAACCCGGGATCTGGCTGGCGCTACTGCCCGCCATCCTCTGGTTTGGCTGGAGCACCTTGCGCTGTGATAGCCGCGAGGGGCTCGGGTTTGCCCTCGGTTTTATCTGGCTGGCGCTGGTGATCGGCATCGATGGCAGCCTGCTGATTGCCCAGCTGGCCGGTGCGCTGGCCGCTTTCGCCGGTTTTCGCGCCCTGCTCGCCATCTTTATTGGCATCAAGGTGGCCCCCGCCGGTCTGGCGCTGGCCCTCGCCTTCGTCCAGATGCTGGCCTGGCAATATGTGGAGGTGCCGCTGGTGGTGTTGCTGCCGGTCTGGTTGCTGCCGCTGCTGGAGTGGGCATTGCGTGACAAACCGTTGCCAGTGCGTTGGGGTGGGCTGATCTTGCTCGCAGCGGCGGGAACCGGGCTCAGCCTGTGGTGGGTGTGGCCTGCTGCTTCTTTGTACTGATTTTTGCATGAAAAACAGGCAATTACAGTCATTTTTGCATACTCGCTCATACTCTTGGCAGATAATGATTGAGCCACCTATGTGTTTCAGATAAAAAGGTTTTTCATTTTATTTGGACACACACAGAACCCGGCCGCGCCGGGTTCTGTTTGCCTGCTTTGCGGCACATAAGGAGGCCACAGTTGCGCAGTCAAGGATCTGAGCATCTGTTTTTTCGCCATTTCACCGGACAGGGACGTATCGATGGTCTCTGCATTTTGTTGGTCACTCACCTGCTTCCCGATCGCCCCCGTTTTATCGAAGCGCTTTCCCGGATTGGGCGGATTGGCGCCATTTTACCCAAACCGAAATCGGTACACGGCCCGACCCTGGAGTGGGTATCCCAGCACTATCCTGTGCTGCCCCTCAACCGGCGCTGGACCAATGAACCCGACAGCCTCATCCAGCAGATTGCGCCGCTGGTGGCCCCCCACGAGCGGTTGCTGATCCTCGATATTGGTGGTTACTTTGCCAAAACCCAGGTGATCTTGAGTGAATACTTCGGCCCCCGTTTCCTCGGGGTGGTGGAGATGACCGAGAACGGCCACCAGCGCTATGAGCAGGAGGTGCTGGCGACCCCCGTGGTGTCGGTGGCACGCAGTCCCCTCAAGCAGGCCGAGGATATCCAGATTGGTTTGAGCGTGGTCTACTCCGCGGAGTCGCTGGCCCGCAACCTCAACCGTACCTTCAACGTCTGCGAAGCCGTGCTGTTTGGCTATGGCAAGGTGGGGCGCAGCATCGCCCGCGACCTGCGTTGTCGCAACCTCCATCTCGGGCTGGTGGAGACCGATGTGCTGCGACAGGTCGAAGCGCTCTCTCACGGTTTTCGCTTGATCACCAAGGCCGAGGCGTTGAGCCGCGCCGAGCTGGTGATCTGCTCTACCGGCAACGGCTCGCTGGATTTGGCGGATCTGCAGGCGCTGCGCCCCGGCACCATGGTGGCCTCGGTCACCTCGGCTGACGACGAGTTCGCCTTCTCGCTGGCCCAGTTGCCGTGGCCGAGCGAAGAGGTGTGCCCCCATGTGCTGGCCCTCAACCGGCCGGATGGTACCCAGATCTACCTGCTCAACCGGGGCGAGGCGGTCAACTTCGTCCATGGCGCCGTGATTGGTGAATATGTCTATCTGGTGCTGGCGGAGATCATGGAAGGGATCCGGATGCTGGCGGCAGGCCCTCTTGCACCCGGCCTGTTCGAGCTGCCAGAATCGGCGATGCGTACCATTGCCCGCCATTGGCTGGCCGATTTTCATGGGGTTGATCAGCACTGATTTGACCAAACCGGGATCGGCCATTGGGCGGCAGTACGCCATTTCCCGCCATTGGCCGCTTTTTTATGGAGTCACTCATGAGCGAATCTGAAACCCTGATCAGCAAACCCCGCATCGAAATCCGCTACTGCACCCTCTGTCGCTGGATGCTGCGCGCCGCCTGGCTGGCGCAGGAGCTGCTATCCACCTTCGACAGCGATCTGGGGGAGGTGGCGCTGGTGCCGGCCAGCAAGGGGGAGTTCCGCATTCTGGTGAGCGGGGTGCAGGTGTGGGATCGGGTGGTCGATGACGGCTTCCCCGAGGCCAAGGAGATCAAGCAGCGGGTGCGTGACGTCATCGCCCCTGAGCGGGATCTCGGCCACTCGGATCGCAAGGCGGCCGAGTAACGCCTGATGGGCCGAGCGCCTCGAAAAGGTGCTGAGCATGAGAGCGAAAGGAGAGGGAGGCGATGGCCTCTCTCTCTTTTTTGCATTTGGCTGTTTGCCTGGCTCCAGCAGGGTTATAAGCGCGGCTCGGCCAGATGACTGCCGATATAGCGGGCCCGCTTGTGGGACTTGATGCGGCTCACATCGACCCACACCAGCCCGTCGATGCAGTGGTTGAAGTCGGGGTCGATGCCAAAATCCATGAACTGCACCCCGCCCGGCTCGCACAGCTCGGAATACTGCTTGTAGAGGGTAGGGATGGCGCAGCCCAGATTGTCGAGACGGGCCTTGAGTGCTTTGAGATCGGCGCCGTAATCCACCCCTTCGAACAGCGGCTGCGTCTCGGGGTAGGGACGGCGGGAGGGTGCCAGCGCCAGCTCGGGGGCAAAGTGCTGGCGGTAGAAGCTCACCAGCAGATCCTTGGCCGCCGGCGGCAGGCTGCCGGAGAGCGACACCGGGCCAAACAGGTAGCGGTAGCGGGGATAGCGGGCCAGATAGGCACCGATGCCGAACCAGAGATAATCGAGCCCCCGCTTGCCCCAGTAGGCGGGCTGAATAAAGCTGCGGCCAAGCTCGATTGCCTGCTCCAGCCGGGGCAGTAGCTTATCCTCAAAGCCGAACAGGGTGTGGCTATAGAGGCCATCCTTCCCCTTGCTGGCCAGCAGCTCCGCCACCGGGGCGAACCGGTAGGCGCCGATAATGTCGAGCCGGGCCGGATCCCAGAGGATCAGGTGGTGATAGTCGTTGTCAAAGCCATCGAGATCCCGCCGCTTGCCAGACCCTTCCCCCACAGCGCGAAAGGCGATCTCCCGCAGTCGCCCCAGCTCGCGCAGGATCACCGAGTGACTCAGTTCGTGGCGGCGGTAGAGGTAGATCCCCTGACCATCCGGGGTGGTGCCGAGCTGCTCGCAGCTTTCGATGGCCTGTTTGAGCTGGCGGCGATCCTCCGGCAGGGCGATGGGGGCCTCGGTCTGCAGCCGTCCCGCCTTGCCACGGCCAATCCGGTAGAGGTGGTTGCGCACCAGCCGCGCCGCCGTCTTGGCGGGCAGCTCCTGAAAACTGCCGAGCGGAATGCGCGCTCCTATGGTCACCGGCAGGGTCTGCCCCTGCTGGCGAAACAGCTGGCGCACCAGCAACAGGGCGGAGGCGGGCTTGTTGAGCCAGGAGGCGAGATAGAACCAGAGGCTGTTGCGCCCTCCCAGATGGATGGGCACCAGCGGGGTGCGGGTGCGCTGGGCCAGTTTGATAAAGCCTGCCTGCCAGGGGCCATCTTTCACCCCCTTGAGGCCAAGCCGGGATACTTCGCCTGCGGGGAAGATCACCAGCGCACCTTCATGGGCGATGTGCTCGTTCATGGCGAGGATGGCCTGTCGATCGGTCTTGCCTTCCATGTTGTCCACCGGCAATAGCAGAGGGCGCAGCGGCGCGAGCTGGGCCAGCAGCTGGTTGGCGACGATCTTCACATCGGGGCGGATGCGACCGAGCAGTTGCAGCAGCGCCAGTCCATCCAGCGAGCCGATGGGGTGGTTGGCAACAAGAATGACCCGGCCGCTGGCGGGAATATGCTCCAGCTGCGCCTCGCTGACCCGATAGTCGAAATCGAGCTGGGTCAGCGCCTGCTCGACAAAGTCGAGGCCGCGCAGGTGCGGGTAGCGGGTGGCAAAGTCGGCAAAGGCACGTTCGTTGAGCAGCCAGCCCAACAGCCGCTTTAACAGCGGGGTGAGCAGGGGGTAGCCAAGCAGGCGGGGGAAGTGCTGGGTCAGCAGGGTATCGATAGTGAACATCTGGGGGCTCCGGCGATCCGTTGCTCCCAGCATGATGTGACACTGTTCCCGCGACATGTCAGCGGGATGACAGTTTGATGGCAGCTGCAGCCAGTTGCTCCTGAGCGACCCTCCCCCGGTTTCCCTTTCCTGACGGGTGATGGCCAGATAGCAAGGGGGGAGCCGGTAAACCGGCTCCCCCCTTGGTGGTCATGGTCATGATAGCGACCCGATTAACCGCGCCAGGCTGCGGTGAGGCGCACCAGCTCCACCAGGGTGGCGACCGATTTCTCCATGGATTGCAGCGGGATGAACTCGTGCTTGCCGTGGAAGTTGTGGCCACCGGTGAAGAGGTTGGGGCAGGGCAGACCCATAAAGGAGAGGCGGGCGCCATCGGTACCGCCGCGAATGGGCTTGATTTTCGGCACCACGTCGGCGGCCTGCATGGCGGCCTTGGCCAGCTCGACGATATGCATGTGCGGCTCGATCTGGCTGCGCATGTTGCGATAGCTGTCGGTCAGGGTCAGCTCGATGCGGGCCTTGGGATACTCGGCCTGCAGGGCGGCCACCCGGTTCTGCATCTCGGCTTTGCGTGCGGCAAAGTGCTCGTCGTCGAAGTCACGGATGATGTAGTGCAGGGTGCTCTCCTCCACGGTGCCGCTCATCTGGGCCAGATGGAAGAAGCCCTCATACCCTTCGGTGCACTCCGGGGTCTGCTCGGCAGGCATGGCGGCGTGGAAGCGGGCGGCCAGGGTTTGGCTGTTGATCATGCTCCCCTTGGCGGTGCCGGGGTGGACGTTATTGCCGATAAAACGCACCGTGGCGCTGGCGGCGTTGAAATTTTCATACTCCAGTTCGCCCAGCTCGCCGCCATCCACGGTGTAGGCCCACTTGGCCGGGAATCTCTCCAGCGGGAACAGGTTGGCGCCGCGGCCGATCTCCTCATCCGGAGTAAAGCCGACCCAAATATCGCCGCGGGGGATCTCGGGGTGGGCCTGCAGGTGGTCGATGGTGGTGAGGATCTCGGCGATGCCCGCCTTGTCGTCGGCACCAAGCAAGGTAGTGCCGTCGGTGGTGATGAGATCCTGACCCAGGTAGTTTTTCAGGAAGCGGTAGTCACGAATGGCGAGCACCTCGTCACCCTTGCCAAGGCAGATGTCGCCGCCCTGATAGTTTTCGATGATTTGCGGTACTACGTGCTCCGCCTCGTAGTCGGCGGTGTCCATGTGGGCAATCAGGCCGATAGCGGGGGCGTCCGGCTGGTTGCCCGGCAGGCAGCCGGTGAGGTAGCCGTGTTCATCCAGGGTGACCTGGCTCAGCCCCAGCGCCTTCATCTCTTCTTGCAGGGCACGGGCAAAGATCAGTTGGCCTTCGCTGCTGGGGCAGGCTGGATTGGTCTCATCGGAGCGGGTATGAAAAGTTACGTAACGCAGAAAACGCTCAAGCAGGGTATCCATTAGTCAGCCTCTAACCGATTGTGAGCGGCCATTGTGGCCAATCCGTGCGGGGCACTCATTGCGTCAGCGCAGGTTTTTCCCATTTTTTGACGCAAGGGAAGAGCGGCGAATGTGCGGCACGTGGGGCAACGTCCGGGAGGGAGATCGCATAAATGTGGCATTTATTGCGATATTTAGGCGCTGGCGGTGGCGGCCAAATTCCCCTCAGCGACCGCACAGCAAGGCGTCAGCCCAACCATGGCGTTTTCACACACTTTTCAAGGGGAAACCGGGCTGTCGCATAACCTGCGCCATCCCAGAGCCCGCCTGCCCGCCAGCAAGATTTGATCGACTTATTAAAAGGGGATTTTGAACACTATTTTTTATTGTCACTGCCCGCGGTAAGTGTGTACACTCCGCGCCGATCCAAGGGCAACCCTGAAGCAGGCAGAGCCGCCAGAAACCCGACCGATCATACGCCTATAGGGCGAGGCACGCAGAAACGACAGACACTGCTGGGGAATGGTTTCTTTAATACCGGTTAGGCTCCGGTATCAGGGAGAACAACAGACTCTCATCCTTCATTTGACCGAGTGGGCCACCGGCTCATCATCTTCCCTTGTCATGGGCGGTCACTGACGGTGAGGTGGGCTGTGGTTGTTGTCGTCTATCAACACGCATGCGTGCTGGCGCCTTCGCTTCTCTTCCTTGGAACCCTCTCCTTCTGTCGGGATCGCTGCCGAATGATGAACTGACGGCGTGGCTGATGTCGTCTGTCATCAAAGTACCGCGGCGCCACGGCATAGTGGCACCGCATACCGTTGAGCTTGATGTAAAGCCACCAGCCCCACATCAAGACTCGTTACTTCCCCAAGATCCACCAGGCAGCCTCTGGCTTGCCGCGATGTGCAAAGCGTTGGTTTGGGTGGCTGCGTCTCGTGATGGCAGCGCTCGCCGTACTCTGCACTAGATGGTCTGGATGTGATTGAGGGTAACGAAGGCGACTTTGGGTCGCTCATTTGCGAGGCATAGCCCATGACTAACTGGTCCAGCAAGGACTCCTTGAAGGTCTACAACGTTCCCTACTGGGGTGCGGGTTTTTTCAATATCAATGACGCCGGTCATGTGACCGTCGCCCCCGACAAATCACGCCCTGACGCGCATATCGTGCTCTCTGACGCCATCGAACAGTTGCGTCAGTCCGGGCTGACCACCCCCGTGTTGCTGCGCTTCCCCGACATTCTCAAGAGTCGGGTCGATGCGCTGTTCAACGCCTTTGGTCAGGCCATCGAGAAGTCAGGCTATGAAGGGGACTACCTCTGCGTTTACCCGATCAAGGTAAACCAGCAGCGTCGTGTCATCGAGACCATCAGCCAGTCCTACAGCGACAAGCCCCGGCTTGGCCTGGAAGCTGGTTCCAAACCGGAACTGCTGGCCGTGCTTTCCCATCACCATGAGCAAGGCTCGGTGATCGTCTGCAACGGTTACAAAGACCGCGAATATATCCGCCACGCTCTGCTCGGTAACCTGATGGGCCACAAGGTCTACATCGTGGTAGAGAAGCCCTCCGAGCTGGAGATGGTGCTGGACGAGTCAGCTCGTCTCAACATCAAGCCCAACATCGGGGTGCGTGCCAAGCTCGCTTCCACCGGCTCCGGCATGTGGGAATCGAGTGGCGGCTCCATGTCCAAATTTGGTCTCTCCGCCTCCCAGATCCTGGCGCTGATCGAACGTCTGCGCGGGCTGGGCAAGCTGGATTGCCTGCAGTTGCTGCACTTCCATCTGGGCTCCCAGATCGCCAATATCCGCGACATTCAGGGCGGCATCCGCGAGTGCGGCCGTTTCTACGCTGAACTGCGTCGCCTCGGTGCCAACATCGAAGTCGTGGACGTCGGTGGTGGCCTGGGCGTGGACTACGAGGGAACCCGTTCCCAGAGCCACTGCTCCGCCAACTACAGCCTCTCCGAGTACGCCAATAACGTGGTATGGGGCATCGGTGATGTCTGCCGCGAGTTCGATCTGCCGCACCCGACCATCATCAGCGAGTCCGGCCGTGCCCTGACCGCCCACCACGCCGTGCTGGTCACCAATATCATTGGTGCCGAAGGGGTGGAGATGAACGACATCAGCGCGCCGGACGAAGATGCGCCGACCATTCTGCAGAACATGTGGAAAGGCTGGCTGGACCTGCGCAGCGAAGATCCCTCCCTGCTGGAGATCTTCCATGACTCGGTGGCAGATTTGGGTGACGTGAATACCCAGTACACCATGGGCCTCTTGAACCTTGAACAGCGTGCCTGGGCCGAGATGCTGCACCAGAACACCTGTCTGGCACTCAAAGAGATGCTCAACCCGGTCAACCGCAACCACCGTGCGCTGGCTGACGAGTTGAGTGAAAAGCTGGCGGACAAGTGCTTTGCCAACTTCTCTCTGTTCCAGTCCCTGCCGGATGCCTGGGGTATCGGTCAGGTATTCCCGGTGATGCCGCTGGCTGGTCTCGATCGTCCGCTTAGCCGTCGCGGTATCCTGATGGATATCACCTGTGACTCCGACGGTCAGGTCGAGCACTATGTCGACGGTCTGGGGGTCGAGAGCACCCTGCCAATGCCGGTCTACGGTGAGAACGAAGAGTGCCACGTCGGCTTCTTCCTGGTCGGTGCCTATCAGGAGATCCTCGGCGATCTGCACAACCTGTTCGGTGACACCCACTGCGCGGAAGTGTGGCTGGACGAAGAGGGCAAGATGGACATTCGCAACGTGGTGCGCGGCGACACCGTCGACCAGCTGCTGCGTTACGTCAACATCGACCCGTCCGTGATCCGTGAAAACTACCAGCGGATCGCCGCTCACCCGGCGCTGGACGATGCCACTCGCAAAGCCCTGCTCGACGAGCTGGAGCTGGGCCTGCAAGGCTACGCCTATCTGGAAGACGAATAAGCCTCTTGCTTGTTTACCCCGTCGGTGGAAATAACATGACGGGAATGAAAAAACGGCGCCTGCGGGCGCCGTTTTTGTTACCGGGGGCCATCCGGCGATATGACAGGGCACTCGGCCCGTCTTCATTCGGATAACCTATGGTGGCTCGGGGCATCCGCAGGCCACAGATCTGGCTGATATCTGTCCCTTTCAGCCGCTTCCCTTGATCTGCATCAAGCGTGAACCTCGGTGGTTATTTTACGGTCAGGAGTGATGTTGATGGGATGTAACAAAAGGATGTGCATATGGAACTGAAAAGGGACCCGAGATGCTATACCGACATCTGTATCGACGGTAAGTGGTATCACTACGACCACTGCAGCACCAACGTCTACATGCTGATGGGGGGCGCTGCGCCGAGCCTTCAGCTGGCCTATGAGCCGAGCAGCGAAGAGGAGCTGATCGAGATGCTCCAGCAGCTGGGGCGCTTCTGACTTACCGAATTGATGTCTTGCCATATGGCCATCGGGCGCGTTGCCTCGATGGCCACCACTCTTCACCGCTGTGCCTTATTTCAGCGGGTTTTATTGCCCAATAACCCCTTGCCAATCTCCAGCATGGCGACGGCCGCGGCATAGCTGCTATCGGACTTGCCTATCTCATCCGCTATATAGAGAAAATTGGATTGGTACTTCTCGACGGCCTCTCGCGGGCTGGTTGCGTCAATAAAGTCCTCCTCCACCTCGAATCCTTGGGTCAGCAGTGCCGCCTTTTCACTCAGAAAAGTCGGAGATGCCATGTCGATAAAGGTGTATTGCTGCCGATTGGACGCCGGAATGGTAAAAAACTGGTATCTGGCCATGGGTAAATCCTCGCTTGAAGCGGGTGATAGATGACGTGACGCTGGTTTTAATCTGTGGCTCGCAGGCGGCTTGCTTGCCTCGACGTCGCAGACCGTGCGTGTCGGGAATGCCGTATTTTGTTTTCGTTCGAGACTACCTTGTTGGCGTTTGCCCGGCAAGTGGGAGCAGCGATTTTCTGAATGATCCGCTCAACCTAGATGTTGTCGGGAGATGCGAGACCGGGATAATGCCGGGCTCACGTTGAGCCCGGCTTGTCAGCGCTCTGTTACAGCACGAAGCTTTGTACCATGGCGCGCAGCTGTTCGGTGAGCTGGTGGATCTGGCGGGCGGCATCGCGGGCGGCGTTGGCCACTTGCAGCGCCTCGTCACTGCCATCGGAGATGCGCACCACGTTGCGTTCGATCTCGTTGACCACGGCGCCCTGCTGCTCGATGGCGCTGGCGATGATGGCGTTGGTATCGACCATTCGATCCACCTTCTCGGTGATGGCGCCAAAAGCCTGTTTTGCCTCCTGCGCCAGCCCGACCCCCTCCTGAGCTTCATGGCTGGCCGCCGACATGGCGGTGACCGAGGCGCGGGCGCCGGATTGCAGCTGTTCAATCATCTGCTGGATCTCGACGGTAGCCCCCTGGGTGCGGTTGGCAAGAGAGCGCACCTCGTCGGCCACCACCGCAAAGCCGCGACCCTGCTCACCGGCCCGGGCCGCTTCGATGGCGGCGTTGAGGGCGAGCAGGTTGGTCTGTTCGGCGATGCCGCGGATCACGCTGATGACGCCGCCAATCTGGCTGCACTGCTGCTCCAGTTGGCCTATGGTGTCGGCGGTGCGCAGCACTTCGCGGTTGATATGATCGATGGCCTTGATGGTGCGCTCCACCACATCCTCGCCCTGACCGACCACGTTCTGCGCCTCCTGGGTCATGCGGGCGGCTTGCAGGGCGTTGCCCGCCATGTCTTGTGAGGTGGCGGCCAGCTCCTTGATGGCGGTGGCGACCTGATGGGTCTCCCCTTGCTGATCGGCAATGACCTCCTGCGAGCGGCAGGTGCGCGCTTCGATCTCGGTAGCGCTCTCCACTACTGTGACGCCATTTTCCCGCACTCGCAACATCAGGGTGCGCAGGGTCTCCAGGGTCACGTTGTAATCCCGGCTGATGGCGGCCAGCTCGTCCTGACCGACGATTTCGATATGCTGGCTGAGATCCTGGGCGTTGACCCGGGCGGCAATATCACGCACCCGCCCTACGGTGTCGCGCAGGGAGAGATAGGCACCGATCATCAGGTAGAGGTAGAGCAGCAAGCTGACGGTCAGCGGCGCGGTGACCCACCAGAAGTGGCGCTGGTTGGCGGCCAGCCGCTGATGCAGGTCGGCCTCCAGCCGCTGGCGTACCTGGCCTGCCAGCGCGGTGATGGCCTCGTCCATCTTATCCCCCAGCGCCTGCACCTCCTTGGTGGAGAGCTGCACCAGCTGATCCTTCATCATCTTGTTTTCCATGGTCTCGACCCCCTGACGCACCAGCTGTATCAGAGCATCGGTCTGCTGACCCAGCTCGGCGCGGTAGGCCGGTTCAATCTGGTAGAGCAGGGTCAGGTCGGCCTCCAGCTCTTGCAGAGTGGCGCTGATCAGGTCGAGACGAAAACGCAGGCCGCTGTAGCCCTCGGCCTGAAACAGGCCGAAATCGGCGATGGTGGCGGCGCGATCCCGCACCTGGGCCAGCAGGTCGCGCAGTTGCGGCAACCGCTCACTGGCGAGGATCACCATGTAGTAGGTACCGAGCGCCGGATCCTGGATCAGGCTGCTACTGGCGGTAATGTGCTTGTAGAGGTGGCGCACCTCGGTCAACAGCTTGTCGTGGCGCAGGTTGCTCTGCTCCACTTCCAGCTTGCCCGCTTCACTCTGCAGTGCGGCCCAGCCCTGCTGGATCACCTCAAAGGAGGGGTTGTTCTGGCGTGTGTCGGCAAAGGCTTGCAGGCTCTGATCAACGGCTTGTGCGGCTGTCTTGACCTGATCATCACCGACCGGATCCACTTCATAGGCGTGACGGGTTACCAGATTGCGATGGGTGAGCAGGGCTTGCTCGATAGCGGGCACGGGGGCGAGATTGACCACTCCTGTCAACTCGCGGTTGGCCTGCGCGTTGTCATCCTGCAGCCGCCCCAGCAGATTGGTCATGCTGTAGGCCAGTGGCAGCAGCATCAGGCAGGACCAGAGCAGGAATTTGTATTTGAAGGAGAGCTGGTTGCCCAGCCGGATGGCGGGGTTGAAAATCCATTTCATGTTAAGCCTCGATACCTGAGTGCGGGCGTGAGTCGTGTTGCCTGAATAGTACTCCGAGCGGTCTCCCTTGGGTGATGGCCGGTTGCAAGTTGTGATCCCCTTGGCTTTTTACTTCCGGGCGGGGGCGCGGTCAGCCGCACCAATAGAAAACGGGCCACCCGAAGGTGACCCGCGGTCGATAAGGGGAAACCGATCAGTTGAACGCCAGGAAGGGCGAGACACAGAGCAGTAGGCCGGTGACGATGATGATGTAGAGGGAGGTGCCCTTGTACTTGTGCAGCGCCGGTACCTGATAGACCAGATAAGCCGGGATGAGACAACCTACCATGCCGAAGATGGGGCTGCAGATGGAGGTGAAGCTCAGTACCGGTGCGTTGAGCACGATGGCCCCCCAGGAGAGCATGACGGTAAACACCATGATGCCCTTACCCACCAATCCTTTGTTGATGCGGTTTTCCGGCAGCACCCGGCGCAGCAGGTTCATTGCCAGCCCCTGACAGGCTTCACGGAAACCGAGGTAAACGCCGAAGTAGGCGGTCATTACCGCAAAGATGTTGAGGGTGAGGCTCAGGAGCTTGAGGGTCTGGCCGGGCATCCCCTGGGCTACCATCGCCAGCGCGGAGATGTTCTCCTCGGAGGCTTTAACCGCCTGATCGTGGCCCATGGCCAGAGTGAAGGAGATCGCGTAGAAGAACACCACCACGAACAGGATGCCGAAGGCGATATTCATGGCGCGCATCGCCTTGAAGCGGGCCACTTCCAGCGACTTTTCCCGCGAGCGGTAGGAGATCACCATGGGGCTCAGGCTCTGGATAAAGAGGATAGAGGTGAGGGTAAAGGGCAGCATGATGATGGCATCCTTCATCCAGTCACCGGCGGCGGGCATGGCGGTGATGTTGGCCGCATCCCACTTGTCCACCATCATCAGGCCGAGCACGGCCACCACGCTGATCTTGGTCAGCACCATAAAGGTGGAGATCTTGAACAGCAGGTTTTCGCCGCGCGACGCCAGTGCCACCAGACCGCAGATCAGCACCAGACCGTAGAGCGGGTTTTCGGAGAGCAGGCCGTCGGTGACGCCGAAGCTCTGCAGGAAGGAGGCGCTGTCATTGGTGATGGCGGTGGAGTAGACGAAGACCCAGATCACCAGCATCACGAAGTAGAGGGCGCCGAGCAGCACACCCCAGTTCTTGCCAAGGTAGCCGGTGATGACGCTGGGGTAATCCTTGCACTCCGGCGAGGTGGCCAGGGTGTTGATAAAGAGGCGTTGGAACATGTACATGGCGGGGTAGCCGATCACCGCCGAGAGCAGAAAGACCCACAACCCCATCAGACCCACCTGTACCGGCAGGAAGACGATCCCTGCGCCGATGGCCATGCCGATGCTCATGATGATCCAGCCCCAGTCGGTGCTGTCGAAGCGAACCGCTTCTTTCCATTCCAGCGTGCCCATCACGGGGCTGGCGAGTGTAGTGCTATGCGCGTCCATTAAAACCTTCTTTTTTGTAGGGATGTGGGAAAGCGGCGCAAATATAGTTGAATGAAACTGTCATAAACAATGCCCATAAGAGTACTTTTGTTCAAATCAGGATGGTGATCACGGTTTATATTGAGGCCGAAAGGTGCCTTTAAACGCCATTTTTGTATCTTTTTGTTGAATGGATAAAATAAAAAGCAAATAATGTTGAACGGAATGAGATTCATGATTGCAAAAAAAATTGCACAAACAGGAGTGGCTATATGAAACGCATCATCACAGCAGCAGCGGCACCTGACGCTATCGGTCCCTACAGCCACGGCACTGCCTATGGCGACCTCATCTTTACCTCCGGTCAGTTGCCGGTCTGCAAGCAGCAGGGTGGTGTGGTGGAAGGGGGGATTGCCGCCCAGACCCGCCAGTCACTGGAAAACCTGAAATCCGTGCTTGAAGCCGCTGGCGGCTCGCTGGATACCGTGCTCAAAACCACCTGCTACCTCGCCGAGATCAGCGATTTTGCCGCGTTCAACGAGGTCTATAAAGCCTATTTCCAGAAAGATTGTCCGGCGCGCAGCTGCTTCGCAGTGAAGGATCTGCCGATGGGCGTCAAGGTTGAAGTGGAAGCGATCGCCCATATCGCTCGTTAATGCTGATAAAAAGGTTCAAGTGATGAAACAAGCGTGGCAGCAGTATCTGCAGATTATTCAACAGGTTGTCAAACCAGCGCTGGGTTGTACCGAGCCAATCGCCGCCGCCTATGCCGCGGCTGTCGCCGTCCGGCAACTGGGCTGTGAGCCCGGTCGCCTCGAGGTTGCGGTGTCGGACAATCTCTATAAAAACTCGATGGGTGTCTATGTGCCGGGCACCGGCAAGATCGGTCTGGCCATTGCGGCCGCGGCCGGTGCCATCGGCGGTAACGCCGATGCCGGGCTGGAGGTGCTGGCTGCGATCCAGCCAGCACAGGTGGATCGTGCCCAGCAGCTGATCGATGCCGGCAAGGTGCAGGTGAGCCGCACCGCCGCCCCCGAGTTTATCTTCTGCCGCGTGACCGTTTATGGCACTGATGACAAGGGTGAAGAACACAGCGCCGAAGTGACCCTCTGCGGCGGTCATACCCGCATCGTCGAGCAGCGCCGCGATGGCGAGGTGACCTTCACCGCCGATCAGAGCCAGGGCGGTGCCACCGGTTCCATCTGCGATGGCGTCGATATCAGCATCGCCGCCATCTACGAGTTCGCCACCCAGGTGGAGTTCGAGCAGATCAGGTTCATCCTCAAAGCCTCGGAGCTCAACGGCAAGCTCTCTGCCGAGGGGATGAACAACCCCTATGGTCTCGAGATCGGGCGCACCATGCAGCAGAACATCAATGCCGGTCTTATCGGCGAGGATGTGATGAACCGCATCGTGATGATGACGGCGGCTGCCTCTGATGCCCGTATGGGGGGCGCGACCCTGCCAGCCATGAGCAACTTCGGCAGCGGCAACCAGGGCATTGCCGCCACCATTCCGGTGATGGTGATTGCCGAGCGCTTTGCAGCCAGCGAAGAGCAGCTGGCTCGCGCCCTCATCATGAGCCATCTGGGCGCCATCTATATCAAGTCCCACTATCCGCCGCTGTCGGCCTTCTGTGGCAATACCGTGACCAGCGCGGCCGCCTCCATGGCCATGGTCTATCTGGCGGGCGGCAGCTTCGAGCAATCCTGCTTCGCCATCCAGAATGTGCTGAGCGACAGTGCCGGCATGGTGTGCGACGGGGCGAAGGCCTCCTGCGCCATGAAGGTGAGTACCTCCTCCGGTGCGGCGGTGCGCGGTTTCCTGATGGCCCTCAATAGCCACTCGGTGTCAGGGCAGGGGATCGTCGCAGGCAACGTGGATCAGACCATACGCAACGTCGGCCAGATGGTGAAGGAGGGCATGTCTGCCACAGACAGCACCATTATTGATATCATGTCCGCCTGATGTCCCTGTCGGTTGCTGCCCGGCGCCCATTGCCCGGCAGCAACCCTTGCAAGAAGGTCCCATTGTGAAGCTGCAAGAGTTGAGTCCGAGCGATTTTGAGATCCTCAAGTCGATGGAGAACATTGTGGACGGCATCGCCGCCATGTATGGCCAGCACACTGAAGTGCTGCTCCACAGTCTGGATGCGCGCAATCCCTCGATCGTCAAGATTGCCAACGGCCATATCACCGGCCGCAGTGTCGGCGCTCCCATCACCAACCTGGCGATGATGAAGCTCAAGAGCGGGCAGGATATCTCCAGCCCCTACATGACCAAGTGCGCCACCGGCAAGACCCTGCGCTCCATCACCACCGTGATCCGCAACGGGGAGCACAGGGCCATCGGGTTGCTCTGCATCAACAGCGACATGGATGCTCCGCTGCAATCCGTGCTGCGCACCATGATGCCGGAGTGTATGCATCCCCACGAGAGCCATGCCACCCCGGAGGTGTTCGCCCGCAACATCGACGAAGCGCTCAACAGCACCATCGACACCGTCAGTGCCGAGGTGCGTGGCAACGAGGCGGTGCCTCCGTCCCAGAAGACTCGGGTTATCGTCAACCAGCTGCACGACATGGGGATCTTCGAGTTAAAAGACAGTGCCCAGATTGCGGCGCGCCAGCTCGGGATCTCGGTCCACTCCATCTACCGCTATCTGCGGGAGATCAAGAAGGGCTGAGCTGCTTTAATCTGGCCAAATTGGCAGCAAACGGGTCAGCCCTGACCCGTTTTTTACGCCCGTTTTAGCCTCTCTGTTTGGGCCATCCTTCGGGCTCATCTGCTATCATCTTCCCCCTTTATTTTTCTATCTCTCTGAACGTGCTGGAGAAATCATGTCTCGACTCATCTATCTGCTGCGCCATGGCCAGACCCGCTTTAATGCCGAGCAGCGTCTGCAGGGGCGTTGCAACTCCGATCTGACCGACAAGGGTGAGGCGCAAGCCATCGCCATGGGGCGGCGCCTTGCCGTCGAACTGGCGGATCCCGCCCGCTGGACCGTCTATGCTAGCCCGCTCGGTCGCGCCCGTCAGACTGCATTGCTGGTGTGCGAGCAACTGGGGTTGGCGGCAGAGCGCATCGTCTGGGACGACCGGTTAATGGAGCTGGGGATGGGGGAGTGGGAGAGCTGCCAGATCCCGGCGCTGCGTCTTGCCCACCCCGAACTCGATACCGGCAAGGGGGACTGGTATCTGCAGGCACCGGGGGCCGAGAGCTTCGAGAGCATTCAGCTCCGAGCACACCAGTGGTTGCAGGATCCTGCCATCGCCGAGCGGGCCATCGTTATCTCCCACGGTCTGCTCGGTGCCATGTTGCGCGGCGTCTATGCCGATCTCGACTATGAGGCGATCTGGTCACAGGAGTTGCCCCAAGATGCCTTCTATAAGCTGCAGGATGGCCACATCACCCGCATTGCTTGCTAGTTTCGTGGACGTTGCCGCCATCAGTGCATGGACGATGCAGGCTGCAACACGCTACGGATTTTGCTTTGCGAAGATTAGACATCAACGAAATGATGAATAGACTCAAAAAGCGCATTATCAATAAGGGCATTAGCCCTTCTCCTGCGTTGATGTGTTTAAGGTCTGGTTTTGCGAACAGGTTGCAACTTGCATTGCACTATGGTGCACAGACCGCGCTTTTTAATGAGGTAAGCGGGTGATTGTATTGAAATGAGTGGTCGCGTGATGCTTGGTGTATCAATTGCATATTAAACGACCAGTGGCCTGAGTATGAGGACGACACCATGAAAGGGATCTCGGTTCGTAGCAAATTATTGATGCTGGTTGTGGTACCGCTGTTTTGTATGATTTTGCTTTGCACTCTCTCCCTTTGGGGGATGCGCCTGATGAATCAGGCTGCCCATCAGGTGAATGAAGAGGAGGTGCAGCAGTTATCCGAACTGAAGCTGATTTCAGACTTGTATGCGGTCAGTGTCGTTGATGCGATCAATAAAGCGCATGTTGGATTAATCACCCGTGAAGAGGCAAAACGTTCCGTTACTGAAGCGCAGTTAAAAGCAGCAACGGAATGGAAGCGTTACATGGCCCAGAAGATGTCTGCGGAAGAACGGGCGATTGCGGAGTCTGCCCAGGTATTGATGAACAAAGCCGACATTACACTGGATGGTATTCAGAGTGATCTTTCATTAAAAGCGCCTCTTGATAAGTCAATTCATCAATTATACAGCACGGTTGATCCTTTTAATGAGGAGCTGGGCAAGCTGGTTGAACTCCAGCTGAGATTTGCAGATGAGCATGTTGGTACCCTGGAAAGTCTGGCCGTTGATTTTTCATTTGCCTTCCTCTCCATCACCGGGATTGCCCTGTTTGCTTTATCCGTGCTGGGGATCTGGATTTTTCGCGGGATCAGTCAACCGCTCACCGCTTTGCGCAGAGCGCTTTACAAATTGCAACATGAGCAGGATTTGACCGTCACCGTCCCCGTCATTCGGGAAGATGAATTGGGGCAAGTCGCACGGGCGCTGAATGATATGGTTAGCCATTTCCGCAGATTGATTGGCGAAATGGATGACGTGGCCGAACAGTTATCGACAGGCGCCGATGCACTGAACGAGCTGGGGCTAACCAGTGCAGAGCAAATGGCCCAGCAGCGTCTGGAGACAGATCAGAGCGCTGCGGCGATGAATGAGATGAGCGCAACGGTTAACGAAATCGCCCAGAATACAAATAGTGCTGCAATTGCCGCCCGTCAGGCTGAAAACAAGGCAGAAGAGGGGCAAGCGGTTGTCAAGGAGACCATTGGGAATATGGCTCTGCTCTCTGGTCAATTACAAAATACATCCACTGTGCTGCAAAACCTGGCTATCGAGAGCAATAACATTACTCAGGTGATGGGGGTTATTCGCTCGATTGCCGAACAAACCAATTTACTGGCATTGAATGCGGCAATTGAAGCCGCCAGAGCTGGTGAGCAGGGGCGTGGCTTCGCGGTGGTGGCTGATGAAGTCCGGGTACTTGCTCAGCGCACCCAAAACTCTACCGGAGAAATCCAGAACACCGTCAATCGCCTGCAACAGAATGCAACTATGGCTGTTGATAGTATGAATATCGGATTATCTGAAGTGGAGAAGACGAATACCCTGATGCTGACGTGTGGCGTCTCTTTGGAAGAAATTGTGAGTGCGGTGGATGATCTGAATAATCTCAATGTGCAGGTCGCCGCTGCAGCCGAAGAGCAAAGCAAAGTCACCGAAGAGATGACGCGCAGCATGGTCAATATTGCCGATATCGCAGTACATACCTCGGACTCGGCAGCCCATGTATCGGCCAAGTGTCAGCGTCTTGATGAGATGGCCAAGTCAATGAGAACACAGATTAATCATTTTAAATGGCGCTCACATGCCGCTTGATATAGTTCGATGACATTCCCCCCAGGCCCCGAGAGTTCGGGGCCTTTTTGTATCATGTTGGTCGTACTGCACCTGCGTTGAAACATGTCATCGGTTTCCATGGATATGGGGAGATTCAGTACCGGACTGATGAAGTGACGCTTTCCGAAAAATTGTGCATTTTTGACGGCAGCCGTCACCCTGAATGGCCATTTTTGCCGCAGTTCAACACATCAGAGCACCTTATCGCGGCAAGATGAGGTATCTTATGCCCCGATTTCATCCATTAAACGGATCCGAGACCCCATATGATCATCAAACCCAAGGTTCGCGGCTTTATCTGCACCACCACTCATCCGGTCGGTTGTGAAGCCAATGTTCGTCGCCAGATCGCTTATACCAAGGCCAAGGGCACCATCGAGAATGGTCCCAAGAAGGTGCTGGTGATCGGCGCTTCTACCGGTTATGGCCTGGCCTCCCGGATTGCGGCTGCCTTCGGTAGCGGCGCCGCCACCCTCGGCGTCTTCTTTGAAAAAGCGGGCACCGAGTCCAAGACCGGTACCGCTGGCTGGTACAACTCTGCCGCCTTTGACAAGGCAGCCAAAGAGGCGGGCCTCTACGCCAAGAGCGTCAACGGCGATGCCTTCTCCAACGAGTGCCGCGCCAAGGTGATCGAGCTTATCAAGCAGGATCTGGGTCAAATCGATCTGGTTGTCTACTCCCTGGCCTCTCCGGTGCGCAAGATGCCGGAAACCGGAGAAGTGGTGCGCTCTGCCCTCAAGCCCATCGGTGAGGTCTACACCACCACCGCCATCGATACCAACAAGGATCAGATCATCACCGCTACCGTCGAGCCGGCGAACGAGGAAGAGATCCAGAACACCATCACAGTGATGGGCGGTCAGGATTGGGAGCTGTGGATGGCAGCCCTGCGTGATGCTGGCGTGCTGGCTGACGGCGCCAAGTCCGTGGCCTACTCCTACATCGGTACCGATCTGACCTGGCCAATCTACTGGCATGGCACTCTGGGCCGCGCCAAGGAAGATCTGGACCGCGCCGCTGCAGCCATCCGTGGCGATCTGGCTGCCAAGGGCGGCACCGCTCACGTGGCCGTGCTCAAATCCGTGGTGACCCAGGCTTCTTCCGCCATTCCGGTGATGCCGCTCTATATCTCCATGGCCTTCAAGATCATGAAGGAGAAGGGCATTCACGAGGGTTGCATGGAGCAGGTGGACCGCATGATGCGCACCCGTCTCTACGCGTCCGACATGGCGCTGGACGATCAGGCTCGCATCCGCATGGATGACTGGGAACTGCGTGAAGATGTGCAGCAGACCTGCCGCGACCTGTGGCCATCTATCACCAGCGAGAATCTTTCCGAACTGACCGATTACACCGGCTACAAGCAGGAGTTCCTGCGCCTGTTCGGTTTCGGTCTGGATGAGGTCGATTACGATGCGGATGTGAATCCGGACGTGAAATTCGACGTGGTCGAGCTCTGAGTCTGACTCAAGTGAAAACGGGGCCCCGCGGGGCCCTGTTTTTTTGGCAAAAATTCCGCTAATTTGCGGAATTTTATTATCAGCGATCACCTTTTTCCCATATCAAACCCGCTAGTCTTGCGCTGATCGGATCACAGACGGCATTGCCGAGGTACGGAAGCTATGACCACTCCAAACGAGGCGCCCAAGAAGCGCCAACTCCCCACTGTTTATACCCTGCTTTTCATCATCATCGCCCTGATGGCCGCCCTGACCTGGGTGCTGCCAGCGGGCAAATATGACTATGTCACCGCCAAGACCCAGCAGCCGGTGGCGGCAGCGGCCGTGGCCGATTACAGCGGCGACGAGCGGCTGTTGCCGGTGCCCGGCAGCTACACCGAGTTACCCGCCCACCCGCAAGGGGTATTCGAGGTGCTCAAGGCGCCCATCCAGGGTTTTCACAAGGCGGCCGATGTGGCGCTGTTCGTGCTCATCATCGGTGGTTTTCTCGCTGTGACCATGCAAAGCGGTGCGCTTGATGCTGGGGTGGGGGCCATTGTGCGTGGCTTTGCCGGGCGTGAGCGGCTGCTAATTCCTGTGTTGATCGCCCTGTTTGCCCTCGGCGGCTCCACCTTCGGCATGGCGGAGGAGACGGTAGCCTTCTGGGCGCTGATCGTGCCGGTCATGATGGCGGCTGGCTTCGATCGCATGGTGGCTGCGGGCATTATCCTGCTCGGCTCCGGGGTCGGGGTGCTCGCCTCCACCGTCAACCCGTTTGCCACCGGTATCGCCTCCGGTTTTGCCGGCATTCCCATCGGTGAGGGGATCGGTTTGCGGGTCATCCAGTGGCTGCTGCTGGTGATCTTTGCCTCCTGGTTCGTGATGCGCTACGCCAAGCAGGTGCAGCAGGACAAGTCCCGCTCCGTGCTGGCCGACATCACCTATGACGACGAGTTCTCCCAGATGAAGAGCGGCAACCTCGCCTTCACCGGCAAGCAGAAGCTCACCATGCTGGTCTTCTTCGGCACCTTCCTGCTGATGATCTATGCGGTGGTGCCCTGGTCGGACTTGGGGATCGATGTGCTGCCCACCTTTGGCTGGTGGTTTGACGAGCTATCCACCCTGTTCTTCAGTGCCTCCATCCTGATCGCGCTGATCAACCGGATGCCGGAGTCCAACTATGTGGCGACTTTCCTGAGCGGCGCTCGGGATCTTATCGGGGTGGCGCTGGTGGTGGCGGTGGCGCGCGGCATCTATGTGGTGATGGAGCAGGGCGTCATCATCGACACCATTTTACACTGGGCCGAAGGGCTGGTGACCGGACTCTCCTCGTCGGTCTTCATCCTGATGGCCTATCTGGTGCACATCATCCTGAGCTTCTTCATCCCCTCCACCTCGGGGCTGGCGACCGTCTCCATGCCGCTGATGGGGCCGCTGGCGGACTTCTCCGGCATCTCCCGGGATCTGGTGATCACCGCCTATCAGTCCGCCTCCGGCTGGATCAACCTGTTCGCCCCTACCGCCGCCCATCTGGTGGCCGGTCTGGCGCTCGCCAAGATCCCCTACGATCGCTTTGTGCGCTGGGTGCTGCCCTTTATCATCGGCGTAGCCCTCATCACCATGGCGGTGCTGGTAGCCGGTGCCCTGCTGCACGGCTGATGGCACGGATAAAACCACAGATAACAAAAAGGCTCCCGCGGGAGCCTTTTTCATGAGCCTTGCTTACTGCTTGTAGCCCTTGAGGAAGCGGGCGAGGCGGCCGATGGCATCCTCCAGCTCCTCTTCGCGGGGCAGGAACACCAGCCGGAAGTGATCCGGCGCCGGCCAGTTGAAACCGGTGCCCTGTACCAGCAGCAGCTTCTCCTGCTGCAGCAGGTCGAACACCATCTTCTGATCGTCGCGTATGTCATACACCTTGGGGTCGAGGCGCGGGAACATGTAGAGCGCCCCCTTGGGTTTGACGCAGGAGACCCCGGGGATCTCGTTCAAGAGCTCCCACGCCTTGTCCCGCTGCTTGCGCAGGCGACCGCCCGGCAGGATCAGCTCGTTGATGCTCTGATAGCCACCAAGGGCTGTCTGGATAGCGTGCTGCATCGGCACATTGGCACACAGCCGCATGGAGGCCAGCATCTCCAGCCCTTCAATGTAACCGCGAGCACGGCCTTTGGGGCCGGTGATGACCATCCAACCCTGACGGAAGCCGCAGGCGCGGTAGGCCTTGGAGAGGCCGTTGAAGGTCACCACCATCACATCGTCGCACAGGGTGCAGACGCTGGTGTGGGAGATATCGTCGTAGAGGATCTTGTCGTAGATCTCGTCGGCGAAGATGATGAGATTGTGCTGGCGGGCAATCTCGATCACTTCCAGCAGGAACTCGCTGCCGTAGACGGCGCCGGTCGGGTTGTTGGGGTTGATCAGCACCAGGCCGCGGGTACGCGGGGTGATGCGGGCGCGGATGTCGTCGAGATCCGGATACCAGTCAGCCCCTTCATCGCAGCGATAGTGCACCGCATGGCCACCGGAGAGGGTGACGGCAGCGGTCCAGAGCGGGTAGTCGGGGGAGGGTACCAGCATCTCGTCGCCGTTGTTGAGCAGCGCCTGCATCGCCATCACGATCAGCTCGCTGGCGCCATTGCCGATGTAGATGTCGTCGATATCGACCTTGCGCATCCCTTTTTGCTGGTAGTACTGCATCACCGCTTTACGGGCAGAGAAGAGCCCCTTGGAGTCGCAGTAGCCCTGGCTCAGCGGCATGTTGAGGATCACATCCTTGATGATCTCTTCCGGCGCATCAAAGCCGAACGGGGCCGGGTTGCCGATGTTGAGCTTGAGAATGCGGTGGCCTTCGTCTTCGAGACGGCGAGCCTCTTTATGCACCGGGCCGCGGATGTCATAGCAGACATCGTCGAGCTTGTGCGACTTGTCGATTGTGAACATGGTGAGTGTGATTCCTTCCCCACAGGGACGCGTTGGCGAAAAAGGCGATTTTTAGTATCAAATTTCTTTTCCCCTATTCTTCACAGAATTGAATGCTAGAACAATCCTCTTTTTAGAAGAATTCCCTGATTTTTAGCCCTAAAACAGGGTTGCTAGAACGTTAAATTCAGCACGATCTTTGGTGCTAACCAAGGTTAACTAGTGAAACATGGGGAACGAATTAACAAAGCTGCCTGACTGTGTTGCAATATCCGGATCCTGTGGCACGATTGGCTTGTGTAAAAAATCGTCTTCGTCCCCCTTTTCGATGAGTTGACTGGCACTCATGGTGTCATCTTTATGTGGTTCGCTCATCGGTGTTCACTTCTGCGAGGTTTTCCCATGCAAGCACCCGTTCCAGGCCGCTATCGCCACTTCAAGGGGGGTTACTATCAAGTGCTTGCCCTGGCTTTGCATACCGAAACTCAGGAGCAGCTGGTAATTTATCAATCCGAGCAGGATGGTCAGGTCTATGCCCGTCCCGTCGCCATGTTTATGGAGTGGATTGAGCATCAGGGGCAGGTTGTCAGCCGTTTTGCCCCTGCAGGAGACTGACCACGCCTCCGTTTTTATCGTTCAAGGGATGAGCACTCGAGCTAAACGGTGTCACAAGTTGTCGCATGACGCCCTCGGGTATGAGATGTGCAGCCGGCTGTCTTAATGATAAATCCCTTATCTAATCAACTAATTGTGACGAACATCACATTCAATGAGCTCTGCCTGCCGGGTTCGCAATCTGGACTCACACTCCCATAATGCTGCGCTTGTTCAAGCATGGGCCCTTCTCGGGTCTTGTTCGGTGTTATCTCAAATGGGAGAAATAATGTGAAACCTGTTGCTGCTGAGTTTATGGGCACTTTCTGGCTGGTATTGGGCGGGTGCGGCAGTGCCGTGCTGGCTGCAGCCTTCCCTCACGTCGGTATTGGTCTGCTGGGGGTCTCGCTGGCTTTCGGTCTGACCGTGCTGACCATGGCGTTTGCCATCGGCCATATCTCCGGTTGCCACCTCAATCCGGCCGTGACCGTCGGCTTGTGGGCGGGTGGTCGTTTTCCGGCATCCGGTGTACTGCCTTATATCGTGGCGCAAGTGCTGGGTGGCATTGCCGCTGCTGCCGTGCTTTACGTGATTGCCAGCGGTCAGGCCGGGTTTGATCTCTCTGCCGGTTTTGCTTCCAACGGCTACGGTGAGCACTCTCCGGGTGGTTATAGCCTGACTGCCGCACTGGTGTGTGAAGTGGTGATGACCGGTTTCTTCCTGTTCGTCATCATGGGCGCCACCGATAGCCGTGCGCCTGCCGGTTTCGCGCCGATCGCCATCGGTCTGTGCCTGACCCTGATCCACCTCGTCAGCATTCCGGTGACCAATACCTCGGTCAACCCGGCCCGCAGTACCGGTGTTGCGCTGTTTGTCGGTGACTGGGCCATCAGCCAGCTGTGGCTGTTCTGGGTTGCCCCGATTGTCGGTGCCATTCTGGGTGCGCTGGCTTATCGCCTGGTGGCGACTGAGCAGAAGTAATCATTTGCGAAACAAAGTGTGGTATCGACACGCCTGCGGGCGTGTTTTTTGTTTCTGGAGGGGCGAGAAAAGAGCATTAACCGAGGCTAACCTCAGAGCCCTTTGGCCTGCAGCATCTCTTTGTAGCGCAGGTGGAGGAGCTGGACGCGCTCCACATAGGCACGGGTTTCCGCATAGGGCGGGATACCGCCATGTTTTTGTACGGCACCAGCGCCGGCGTTGTAGGCCGCGGTCGCCAGCGCCACGTTGCCGTCATACTGCTTGAGCAGTCCCGCCAGGTATTTCACCCCGCCGAAAATATTCTGCTCCGCCAGCAAGGCATTGCCGACCCCCAGCTCCCGCGCCGTGGCGGGCATCAGCTGGGTCAGCCCCATCGCCCCCTTGCGGGAGACCGCCAGTGGATTGAAAGCGGATTCCGCATGGATCAGCGCCCGGATCAGCGCAGGCTCAACCTGATAGGTTTTGGCGGCAGCCTTGATGGTGCTGGCATAGTCATAGAGAAACAGCCCTGTGGTCTGCCAGTTGACGCTGGATTTGGGATCGCAGGCGAAGCAGTCATTGAACAGCAGCAGCTCGTAATGGCCCTCTTCGGGTGCCATATCGGAGTAGCGAACCACCCCGTTCTGCTGCACCGATTTATAGACCTGGATCTGCTTCTTGCCGTTGGTGGCGACTGCTGCTGTTTGAGCGGTGTCGGGTTGTGAGGCGGGAGTGGCATCTTTGCTCGGACGCAAGGGGGAGGGCGCTGCGGTCAGGAAGATCACCTCCGCGGGGGGGGGAGTCTGGCTCCATCCGCTCAGGGGGATCAACAACATATGGCCTGCCAGCATCCATGCTTTCAACCCTAATACTCCTTCTTGTGATGACCATGTTGAGTAAAGCATCATGACGAGGGCAGAACAAGCGGCCAACAGGGGGCAAATGATCCGATTCGGTGACCGGGATCAAAGTATCCGCCGCAATAAAGGATTGTCATCATAAAGCACGGTTGTGGCAGTCGGGCGGTGGGTCATGGCCTCTTCCACCGGGTAAGCAAGCTGCCCACGACGTCCGCTTTTTTGTTGACGAAAGGCATGCTATCGTGCTGGCGTCATGTGGTCGGATTAGCGCACCGTATCTGGCACTAATAACTGATTATCAAAGGATTTGTCTGTGACAAGCAAGCTGGCGATGGAACTCACTTTCGAAGAGTACTGCGACGCCGACCTCTCCCTTATCAGGGACTATTACGAGACGACGTTTTCCCACTATGTGCCGGATCTGGCCGAGCGGATCTTTGTCGTGCGTGATGCTCACTGGCTGGTGGGGGCGGTTCGGTTACGGGACGAGGAGGAGTTTTACCATCTGTGCGGTTTTCGCCTGTTGCCCCACTACCAGTCGCTGGGATTGGGGTCACGGCTGCTGCAGCACGCCTGTCACGGTCTGTTGGACAAACCTGTGGTCTGTCAGGCGCTGCCCTTCGAGAAGCCTTTCTATCTCAAAGCCGGGTTTGCCGATATGCCCCTCAATCAATTGAGCGGGTCGCTCTTCTCCCTCTACGAGCGGCAGCAGCAGCAGGGTTATCAGGTGGAGCTGCTGGTACGGGATACCACCCAGCCCCTCCTGAATTGAGCGGTTTAGCGGGGTTTGGTCAGTAGGTGGATCTTGCCCGGTGACAGCTCCAGCCCCAGCAGATTCTCCTTCAGCCAGGCCTGATCCGGATCCTTGTCATTGAGTTTGTAGACTGGTTTGGTCTCGAGCCGCTTCTCCATACTCTGCAGCAGCATGTTGAGCATCAGTCCGAACTTCTTCTCGGCCGCCTCCGGCTCCAGCTTGTACTCCACCAGCTTCATGTTATCGAGAAACAGCGCGCTCTGGCTCTTGTCATAGCGGGGTCTCGCCTCATAGGTCATCTGCAGGCGGGCGTCATATTCGGTATTGTCTGGCAGGGCGATTTTGAGCTTGCCCTTGCCATAGACCCGGGCGGTATCGGGGCGTTGGCGACCGATCTGGACATCGCTTTGCTCAAGCATCACATGGGCCTTGATGATGCCCGGCAGCTCCAGCTGTTTGTCGACTTGTATCTGAGATTGCAGGTACTGGTTTATCTGTTGCTCATTGATGTCATATGAGCCTTGGCCTAGCATGGCCAGGCTGAGCAGCATAGATTGCAGAATCATGCGTGCGACCTGATAGAATGGATTTGCCTTACAGCATACCATCCCGGCCGGTTGGGGTCTGCCCACCGCGCTGTTTGTCGATTAGAAGGAGTCCCCGTTGTTTAACGGTCTGGAACACGATCTTCAACTGCTGTTTTCCCGTTTTCTGGGTTGGCTGCTACTGCTTTTTCATACCGTGATTGTCACCGGTGTGTCGTTTCGGGTGGTGATGAAACGCCGTCCCATCGGGGTGTCGCTGGCCTGGCTAGCGCTGATCTATGCCATTCCGTTTGCCGGGGTGGGTTTCTATGTGCTGTTTGGTGAAATAAAGCTGGGGCGCCGTCGTGCCGAGCGCGCCCAGGCCATGTATCGCCCTTATGCCATCTGGATCCGCCAGCTGGCCCGTCTGTTCCCGCAACACTGCTGCGAAGTGGGCGCCAAGGCACAGCCGCTGCACGATCTCATCCAGGGACGGCTCGCCATGCCGATGCTCTCCGGCAACCGTATGACCTTGCTCAACAAGCCGGACTGGATCTTGCGCGAGATTGCCCAGGATATCCGTCGCTCGACCCTCTCCTGCTATCTGGAGTTCTATATCTGGCATCCGGGCGGCGATGCCGACGAGGTGTGCGAGGCGCTCATTGAAGTGGCGCAACGCGGCGTGGATTGTCGCTTGCTGCTCGATTCGGTGGGCAGTAAACAGTTCTTCCGCTCCCACTGGCCCAAAAAGCTGCGCAAGGCGGGGGTCAAGCTGGTGGAGGTGCTGCCGGTCGGCGCCTGGCGCATTCTGTTCCAGCGTCAGGATCTGCGGATGCACCGCAAGCTGGTGGTGATCGATGACAGGGTGGGTTACACCGGCTCAATGAACATGGTGGATCCCCGTTTCTTCAAGCAGGATGCCGGGGTCGGCCAGTGGGTCGACATCATGATCCGGGTGCAGGGGCCCATGGTGCCGCTGATGTGGTCGATCTTTGTCTGGGACTGGGAGATGGAGACCGGCGAGCGGCTGCTCGACAGTTTGCAACATGAGCCGGAAGCCTGGCCCCAGACCAACTACCGCGCCCAGCTGATCCCGTCCGGCCCCTTCGTCGGTGGCGACTGCATCCAGCAGAGCCTGCTGCTGGCCATCTATCAGGCGCGCAGCCATCTGGTGCTGACGACCCCTTACTTTGTACCCGACGATCCGCTGGCGGCCGCACTCAGCTCGGCGGCGGCGCGCGGAGTGCAGGTGCAGCTGGTGTTGCCGGCACGCAACGACTCCATCATGGCCAATTACGCCTGCAACGCCTTTATGGAGGAGCTGCTGGCGGCCGGGGTGGAGATCTACCGCTACGATGCCGGTCTGCTCCATACCAAGAGCGTGCTGGTGGATGATGACTTCGCGCTGGTGGGGACGGTCAATCTGGATCGGCGCAGCCTCTGGCTCAACTTCGAGGTGACCCTGTTGGTGGACAACCCCTCGTTCGTGGCCCAGATGACCCGGCTGGTACAGGGCTATATGGCGGAAGCTACCCCGATGACCCTGGCCCAATGGCAGGCCCGCCCCTGGTACAAGAAGGCGATGGAGAACATCTTCTATCTCTTCAGCCCCTTGCTGTGATGTTGTGGCGAGCCGTAAGAAAGTGGACTCGCCATCTGATTGGACTTGCCTAGCCCCGAGTCCGCCCCGTAGAGTGCAGTGACAACTCCCTGGAGACACATGGATATATGAAAAAGATAGTGGCCCTCGCCGTGGGTGCGGCACTGGTAGGTGGTGGTCTGGCTGCGTGCTGGTACACGGGCAACAGCTTCGACAACATCATGGCGGAGCAGATCGCCAAGGTAGAGCAAGAGACCGGTATCGACATGCAGTGGCAGCCGGGTAGCAGCAACCTCTTCACCCGTGACGGGATCCTGAAGGTCGTGGTGACGCCGGAGGAGCTGGCTGCCATCGACAGCGAGCTGGAGGGCAGTCAGCCCATCGAGTTGCAACTGGTGGTCAAGAGCCAGATCCTGCCGCTCTACATCAAGAGCCACTTCCTGCTCGATACCCATAATGGCACTCTGGCACCGGTCTTTACCGCACTGGGTATGGAGCAGTGGGAGCTCGGTCTGGAGTCGGTCACCAGTCTCTGGACCCAGGGTAACAGCAGCCGTTTCTGGGCCAATGAATTCAAGATCAAACAGGGGCTGGACGAGTTCAGCTTCCTGCCCCTGAGCGGTGAGTTCCACGGCAATCTGGAGGGGAATGGTCACCTCACCATGACCTGGCAGGGGATGACGGTCCATGAAGAGCAGAGCAAGATGGACTTGGTGCTGGCCGATCTGAAAGGGAGTGCCGACATTGCCGAGATCAGCGGTGTGCTCCTCTCGCCCCAGAGCGAGATGACCCTCTCGGCCCTCACGGTACAACTTCCTGACAGCGTCAAGGTTGCCCTGCAGGGGATGACTACCGAGACTCAGCTGACCGGTGATGATGTCCAGACCCTCTCCAGCAGCTATCAGATGAAAATTGCCAAGCTGGATCTGGAGAACGAGACCGACACCCTGGCGGTGACCGACAGCAAGTTGGCGCTCAACCTCAACGGTCTGGATCTGGAAGGGTATCAGGGGCTGCAGGCCGCCGGTGGCAAGGGGGTTGAAGATGCTGCCATCCAGCAGGCGCTGGACAAGATGCTCAAACGTGGCGCGACCCTTGAACTGGCCGATCTCAGCGCCAAGCTCAACGGTGAAGCGGTGACCATGAAGGGGGACGTGAAGCTGGCCTCTACCTCGCTGGAGCAGCTGTTCAACAGCGACGCGGGGATGCAGGCCCTCTCCGGCGTGCTGCATGCCAGCCTCAGCGACAAGCTGGGCAAGGCGGTGCCGCAACTGGCCCCCATGCTCGATCAGCTGACCCTGATGGGTTATCTGAAGGCCGACAAGCAAGCGCTGACCTCCGAGTTGAAGCTGGAGAAGGGCGCGGTGACGGTAAACGATCTGCCGCTCTGACACTCGGCGCAGAAACAACAACGGCTCCCGCGGGAGCCGTTGTTGTTTCTGGCGTTTGCATACGAGCCATGTGGGCGGATTACTTGAAGACCACCGTCTTGTTGCCGTAGACGAACACCCGCTCGTTCAGTACCAGCTCCAGCGCGCGGCTCAGCACCGATTTCTCCACATCCCGACCCGCCTTGGCCATGTCGTCCGCACTGAAGGCGTGACCGACGTGGATCACGTCCTGTTCGACAATGGGGCCTTCATCCAGATCGTCGGTCACGAAGTGGGCGGTGGCACCGATCAGCTTGACGCCGCGATCAAACGCCTGCCGGTAGGGGCGGGCACCGATGAAGGCGGGCAGGAAGGAGTGGTGGATGTTGAGGATCTTGCGCGGATAGGCCTCGACGAAGCTCGGGGTCAGCACCCGCATGTACTTGGCCAGGATCACATAGTCAGGCTCATAGCTGTCGATAATGGCGCGAACTTGCTCTTCATGTTCGGTCCGGCTCAGATCATCGTGACTGACGGTGTGGAACGGGATATCGAACTTGCCGGTGAGCTCGGCCAGGGTGTCGTAGTTGCCGATCACCGCGACGATATCCATATCCAGCGCGCCCGCGTAGTTCTTCATCAGAATATCGCCGAGGCAGTGGGTCTCCTTGGTCACAAGGATGACGATGCGCTTCTTGCCCGCCTTGACCAGACGGCGCTGGGCGCCGGTGGGCAGGGCATCATCGAGGTCGGCCAGCAGGGTTTCGTCGTTGAAGCGCCCCTCCAGCTCGGTACGCATGAAGAAGCGGCCATTCTCGTGATCCACAAACTCATCGTTCTTGATGATGTTGAGCTGGTGCTTGTAGCAGATGTTGGTGATCTTGGCGATGAGCCCTTTGGCATCCGGGCAATCCGTGAGCAGTATTTTCTTTTCCATCTCTGTCATTTTCCGTTTGTGGTGTTGGCGCTGCTGTCTGCGCCGGCTGCGTTGTTCAGGCTCTTTTTCGGGCTCTGTTTTTTTGTTTCGGGAACTATGCCATAAACCGATCCGAGCCATAAAGAAATTCGCCAGTCATGGCCTCTCGCGCTGGCGAGCGGGCCGCAGAGCGGGATCCCGGGCGCAATGTTGAAACGCTTTTCAGCCTGCGGGGTATTTTGGCTGGTATCTGCAACCGTTTTTCTTTAGGCTGTCTGCGCTTATTCTCAGGGCGGGGTGCAATTCCCCACCGGCGGTATCCCGATTGACTCGGGGAGCCCGCGAGCGCCCGACTTGGCTGATTGCCGGGTCGGGGTCAGCAGATCCGGTGAGATGCCGGAGCCGACGGTCATAGTCCGGATGAAAGAGGATAAGACAGACCTTGCCGTGTTGGCCCTTGTGGGCTGGCCGCTGCATGCCCGTCTCTGTCTGCCTTTCCATGCCCTGATTCTGGTCCTTGTCTTGTTTAGGAGTTTTACCATGAATCAGTCTCTACTCAGTGAATTCGGTGATCCCGTTGCCCGTGTCGAAGCGGCGCTGTCTGCCTTGCGTGCCGGAGGCGGCGTGCTGGTGGCCGACGATGAAGATCGGGAGAACGAGGGCGACCTCATTTTCGCCGCCGAATCCATGACCAATGAACAGATGGCGTTGATGATCCGCGAGTGCTCCGGCATCGTCTGCCTCTGCCTGCCCGACGAGCGGGTTCGCCAGCTCGAACTGCCGATGATGGTGGAGGCCAACTCCAGCCACTACCAGACTGCCTTTACCGTGACCATCGAAGCGGCGCAGGGGGTCACGACCGGTGTCTCGGCGGCTGATCGCATCACCACCATCCGCGCAGCCATCGCAGACGGCGCCAAACCGGGTGATCTGCACCGCCCGGGTCATGTTTTCCCGTTGCGGGCGCGAACCGGTGGGGTGCTTACCCGCCGTGGTCATACCGAAGCGACGGTCGATCTGATGCAGCTGGCCGGCCTCAAACCGTTTGGTGTGTTGTGTGAATTGACCAAAGAAGATGGCTCGATGGCGCGTCTGCCAGACCTTGTTGCGTTCGGTCGCAAGCACCAGATGCCGGTGCTGACCATCGAGGATCTGGTGCAATATCGTCAATTGTTGTCAGAACGTACAGCCTGAGCCTCATACGAAATTGTAATAAGGCAAAAATTTGGTTAACCTTTGTCCGTGCCCCCACCACACGGCACTCATTTTTTAGACGAATCTGGACAAAAACTGTTCATTCAAAAAAAAATGAGGGTTTTAATGCATTTATCTGTGGTGAGGACTATGCAAAGTAGGATTTTTTTGTGCCATAATCACGCCGCTTGCTAAACGTCTGGCGAGTTCAAGGGAGCTTTAAAAATGAAAAAATTGTTGTTGGTAGGTGTTGTTGGTCTGTCCGCTCTGCTGGGCGGTTGTGCAAACACCAGCGAACTGGAAACTTCCGTTCAGAATCTGTCTAACAAAGTTGACCAACTGGCTCAAGATGTTAGCGCAGTTCGTGCTGATCAGTCCAAAATCGCTGCTGATGTTGCCGAAGCCAAGCAAGAAGCTATGCGTGCTAACCAGCGCATCGACAACATGGCTACTTCCTACAAGAAGTAATCCATGCGAAAAAAATGGCGCAGTTTTGCGCCATTTTTTTTTGCCTGAAATTCACCGTATCTCCACTATTCCCACAGCAACTTATTTCCACAATACCTTCTTCGTACTTGACCCATGAGGTCATGCCGGTCTCCCGACACTCCCCCATCATTACCAGCCAGTTCGATTCCGCTCAGTAGAGTAGACTATAGAGTTTGCGACGGTAGCTCTGTGCCGCCGGTGTGCTGCCCATGGTCGCCAGAATATCGAGATAGGTCTTTCTGGCATCGCCGAATGCCAAATCCCGCTTGAGGATCTCCAGCAGCAGTCCCAACGCATCTTCCTGACGGCCTGCCTGGTTGTATTGCACCGCCAGCTCCTGAGCCAGGGCAAAATCATCAGGCTGTTCTGCATGGCGGGCTTCCAGCGCGCGCAGCTCCGGGCTGTCTGCCGCTTGCAGGGCCAGCGCCAGTCGTGAGCTCAGGGTATGGAAGTGGCCATCCTGCGCCGCCATCGGGATGGTGCCGAGGCGCTCCTGCGCTTCATCCAGCAGGTTGAGGTCGAGGGCAGCTTGAATGAGCCACAGGCTGATGTCGTGACGTTCAGGAGCCAGCTGGTGTGCCTTGGTCAGATGGGCATAGGCGATGCTGGGCTGCTCGTCAGCCAGCGCCTGTTGTCCCTTGGCCAGCAACTCTTCCTCTTCTTTGGGGGCGAAGGCGGAGAAATACTGGCGCAGGGTGGCTTCATCCTGCGGTCCTTCGATGATCCCCTGTTCGTCAGGGCGACCCTGATGGAACAGCACCAATGCGGGCAGGGCGCGCAGGCCGAGCTGGCTGGCCAGCGGTTGCAGTTGGGGATCGTTCATATCCACCTTGGCCAGGGTGACCTGCTCATTGGCGGGCCCAACCAGTGATTCGATCAGCGGTGTCATCCCCTGGCACTCCGGCATCTGCGGAGCATGGAAATAGATGACGATCGGCTTCTTCATGGACGCATCGATAAGTTCAGCGTGAAAATTCTGGGGAGTAATGTCGACGATCATGAGTTGGACTCTTCAGAAAGGGTGTTGAGTAACATGGGGTTAAGCGAGTGGCAATTCAAGCGCTCATCCAGCCGGTAAAAGGTCACGGGGGCTGCCGTCGCCGCGAGACTGAGCCAGCCGCTGGCAAAGGGCCAATCCTGTACCTGATAAGGGGTGTCATCGAGTCGGTTGTCGAGTCGCCACCCTTCCTCCGGGATAAATCGTACCTTCTCCAGCCCCGCCGCTATGCCGCCACCGTGGGCTTTCAGTACCGCCTCCTTGCGTGACCAGAGCCGGTAGAAGGCGCTCTCCTGCTCTTGAGCAGGCTGTGCGCAGAGCCACTCATATTCACTCTGTGCATAAAAGCGGCGGGCCAGGGGGAGGGGATGATGCCGCCGTTTGCCCAGTTCGATATCCACTCCAAGCGGCCCCTGCGGGCAGAGCGCCAACACCAGCCAGCTGCCACTGTGGCTCAGATTGAACTGCCAAGCATCATCATGCAGTCCGGGCTTGCCGTGGGGGCCGTTGCAAAATTGCAGACTGGCGGCAGGTTGTTGCAGCCGCTCAGCCAATAGCTGGCGCAGCAGGGCGCGGCTCACCAGATATTCCTGACGCCGTTCAGGATGGGTCATGGCTTGCCAGATATGTTGCTCATCGGTTGACAGCCATTCAGGCAATTGAGCAAGCAGTTCCTGGCATACCCTGGCCGGTTTTAACAAAAAAAGATCGGTTTCGATCATGATTTTTCACTTTAAAAAGGTGCTGAAGCAGGGATAAAAGCCAGTTATCTAGGAGGCCCAAGGCTCTTTTTGCGATTGTATATTGTTTGGGCATGATCACATTAATTATGAAAAATCGTGCATTTCCTTGCAAAAATGTGAGCTTGATAGGGATTTTCACTTGCCTCGATAGAATTCTTGGATATAGTCGGGTGCTGTTGCCTTATAAATTGCCCTTTGGGGCCGTATTTTAACAAGATTTACTATTTAGCGGGGATAAAGGATTGCGCCACCTGATGCTACTGCTGGTCGCGCTCGGAATGGTGGGTTGTGCCTCGGCACCCCAACCCGAGGTCGCGAGCAAGATCGAAGTTTCCATGGTTGAACCTGTCATCGAACCGGAAGCTTCCCAGACACCTGATGTGAATGAAATCCTGACTGTATATAAAGAGTGGCGTGGTGTTCCGTACCGGATGGGTGGCAGCAGCCAGCGCGGTATCGATTGTTCCGCCTTTGCCCGTGAAGTGTTCCGCAATGCCGTCGGTATCGAATTACCCCGCGATACCCGCTCCCAAGTCCATGAAGGGACGCGCGTTTCCAAGCAGGATCTGGTCGAGGGTGACTTGGTCTTCTTCAAAATCAATCGTCGTCTCAACCACGTTGGTATCTATGTTGGCAATGGTGAATTCATCCACGCCTCGACTCGAGCCGGTGTGACGCGTTCCAAGTTGGATAGCCAATATTGGCGCAACAAGTTCTGGCAAGCTCGCCGGATCGATATCTGAGTCAGGCTGGACAAACGGCTCGCAGTACGGACTGTTTTTCCAACCTCACTTGAACCGGGCTCGATAGCCCGGTTTTTTATTGCCCTCGTTTAGACTTTCCCGAGTCAAATCACTATAGTGTGGGCCCGTTTTCTTCGGCAGGCTCAGCATGAAACCCCGCATCCCATCAGCCGGTGGCCCCAAGTCGGGCGACCGCAAATCCGGACTTCACTCCCGTAATCGCCATCAGGCGGGTTACGACTTTGAGGCGCTCTGCCTGCGAACTCCCGAATTGGCCGCTCATGTCTTTATCAATGACTACGGCACCCGCACCATCGATTTTGCCAATCCCGATGCAGTGAAGTCCCTCAATCGCGCCCTGCTGGCCCATCACTACGGGATTGCCCACTGGGACTTGCCTGCCGGTTACCTCTGCCCGCCTATCCCGGGACGGGTGGACTACCTGCACTGGGCGGCCGACCTGCTGGCCGAGAGCGCAGGCCAGCTCCCTACCGGCAAGGGGGTGAGGGTGCTGGATATCGGGGTGGGGGCAAACTGCATCTATCCGCTACTCGGCTGCCGCGAATATGGCTGGCGTTTTGTGGGATCGGATATCGATCCGGTCTCGGTCAAGGCGGCAACCCTGCTGGCCAAGAGCAACGGACTCGGCAACCAGATTGAGTGTCGTTTGCAGGGTAACCCCAACCATGTGTTTCGCGGCATCATAGGGCCGAAGGAGCGCTTCGCCCTGACGCTGTGCAATCCGCCGTTCCATGCATCGCTGGAAGAGGCGAGCAAGGGGACGGAGCGCAAGCTGCGCAATCTGGGCAAGGAGGTGACAGGCGCTCCTGTGCTTAATTTTGGCGGCCAGAAGGCCGAGCTCTGGTGCGAAGGGGGCGAGGCGGCGTTTCTGGCCAACATGATTGCCCAGAGCAAGGAGTTTGCCACTCAGTGCCTCTGGTTCAGCTCGCTGGTGTCGAAAAAAGAGAACTTGCCGGGGGCGAAAAAGGCGTTGAGCCGGGTGGGGGCGCGTCAGGTACGGGTGATCGATATGGCGCAGGGCAACAAGGTGAGCCGGATCCTCGCCTGGTCCTTTCTGGATGAAGAGGGATTGCGTAGCGGCTGGTCGAGCGTGCGCTGACTCCCCACAACAAGGCCCGATGAGGGCCTTTTTTCATGATGAGCCCCGCGAATTTCCCCTGCTGGCGGCATTTTTGGCAATCGATTTCCTCATTGGCAGATCGTGCTGGTTTACATGGTGTAAGTAGTTACTTCCGCCTTGGTACAGGTGTACGCCGAGATTTTTTTGCACTTACAGCTGAAACTTTAATAAAATAGGACTGGTTAGACCTCTTTACAGGCATTGAATCAAATAGGGATCGGTAGATGAAAGTTGTCGATTTTCTGAAGCGCAAGCGCGAAATTCTGGCGCAGCACCCCTTTGAGCTCAAGGATTGGCTCTCTCCGGCGATCCGCGACTACTGGCGTGAGTTTCAGCAAAAGGCACATCTTCACCCTTTGCTGGGGCGTGTGCTGGACTTGCAAGCCGAGTCCCAGAGCGAGCAGCAACAGGATGCAGCAACCGTGGCACAAGTAGCCAACGGTCAGCCTACCGTGGCTCAGGAACCCGCTGTTGAGCTGGGGGCCGAGGCGGCCGAGCTCTATGCCGCCCTGCAGGCTCGCATTGGTGAAGAGACCCATGTCGGCGAGTGGCTGCACGTCAGCCAGCAGATGATCGATCAGTTTGCTGCAGTGACCGGGGATCACCAGTGGATCCACACCGATCCGGAGCGTGCGGCCGCCGAGTCGCCTTTCAAGACCACCATCGCCCACGGCTTCCTGACCCTGGCGCTGCTGCCGCAGTTGACCGGCTCGGTCGATGAGGCCACCCCCGAGTTCCCGACCGCCCGCATGGTGGTGAACTTCGGGCTGGATCAGGTACGTTTCCCGTACCCCATCAAGGTGGACAGCAATATCCGCGCCCGCACCAAGCTGGCCCGGGTCACCCCCATCAAGGGTGGGCTGGAGCTGCTCAAAGAGATCAAGGTTGAGATCGAAGGGATCCGCCGCCCGGGTTGCGTCATCGAGTCGGTGACCCGCATCTACTTCTGAGCCCCCTCATCGGCATGAATGGTGAAACGGGCCCGCTGTCGTGTGCAACGAACAGCGGGCCCGTTTTTTTGCCTTTTGCTGCAAGGGGTGAGCCGTCAGCCATAGCGCGCCGACCCCAGCTTGATATGACTCACAAAACGGTGCGCCGTGCAGTTAGCCAGCTCTCATTTTGGCGAGTTGGCCGCGTGAGGCGATAGCATGTTATGCCACTATTGGCTTCTTACTCCCGATCCTGGAGACAATAGTGCCCATCAATAACAAGATTATTCTGCCACTGCTGCTGAGCCTCACCATCCTGCTGATCCCGACCCAGTGGATCCCGCTGGAGGGGATCACTGTCATCGAGCAGCGGGTCGTGGCCATTTTCGTGCTGGCCGCTCTCTGCTGGATCCTGGAGCCCATCCCCATCTTCGCCACCTCGGTGCTGATCATCGTGCTGGAGCTGCTGTTGCTCTCCGACAAGGGGCTCTGGTTCATGACTGCCGACAAGGCTGAACCGGGCTTTGGTGAGCTGCTCAAGTCCACCGAGGTGATGGCGACGTTTGCCTCGCCGGTCATCATGCTGTTTCTCGGCGGTTTTTTCCTCGCTATTGCGGCGACCAAATACCATCTGGACGTCAATCTGGCGCGGGTGTTGCTGCGCCCGTTTGGTCAGGATCCCCGGATCGTCATGCTGGGGCTGATGTTGATCACCGCCACCTTCTCCATGTTTATGAGCAATACCGCCACCACCGCCATGATGCTGGCCATCCTTACCCCGGTGCTGGCGGCGTTCCCCGACAAGGACCCGGCCAAAATCGGCTTTGTGCTGGCCATTCCGCTGGCGGCCAACCTCGGGGGGATCGGCACTCCCATCGGCACTCCGCCCAACGCGGTGGCCCTCAAATACCTGACCGGCGAGCATGCCATCTCGTTCGGTCAGTGGATGGGATTTGCGGTGCCCTTTGTGGTATTGCTGTTGCTGCTCGGCTGGTTTCTGCTGGGGCGCTTCTTCCCGAGTACCCTCAAGCGGATGGATCTCAAGATTGAGGGGCGCTTTATGCAGACCCCTCGCGCTTGGGTGGTCTACCTCACCTTTATCACCACCATAGTGCTCTGGCTGCTGGGGGATCTCCACGGCATGAGTTCCTACGTGGTCGCCATGATCCCGGTAGCTGTGTTCCTGACCACCGGCATCATCACCAAGGACGATTTGCACAAGATCTCCCTCGACGTGCTCTGGCTGGTCTCGGGCGGTATCGCGCTGGGGCTGGCGCTGGAGGACTCCGGGTTGGCCGAGCGGCTCATCACCCATATTCCGTTCCACGAATACTCCACGCTGGCGGTGCTGATCGGCGCCTGTCTGCTGGCAGTGGTGATGGCCAACTTTATGTCCAACACCGCAACCGCCAACCTGCTGCTGCCACTGGTGGCGGCACTGGCGGTCAGCATGCCGGAGCTGGCCGAGTGGGGCGGCAGTCATACCCTGATCCTGGCGGTCACCATTTCGGTTTCGCTCGGGATGTCTCTGCCCATCAGTACCCCGCCCAATGCGCTGGCTCACGCTACCGGTCTGGTGGAGAGTCACCAGATGGTGCGTATCGGTGTCATCATGGGGTTGGTCGGCACACTGCTGGCGATGGTATGGATCTACCAGATTGCCGCTTGGGGGCTGATCTGAGCGTACGGCCGGTTTCTCATCTGTTGCCTGCTCCATCATCGGAGAAGTGCCATGGCAGGTGATGACCAAAACAGAAAGAGGAGCCAACTTGGCTCCTCTTTCTGTTTGCAGTTGACTCAGAAACTGGCGCCCAGATTGAGCAGGTGCCTGAATTCGGTCTCTTTGTACTTTTGCTCGAGGCCGACGAAATGCACTTCGCCATCTTCCCACTCCATCTCGCTCGACCAGGAGAGGCGCAGGTGGTCGTTGAAGTAGTAGCGCAGGCCCACGCTGCCGGTCACATCTCGATTCAGAGTGATATAGGGTGAGGGTTGATCCAGATAGAGCAGATAGCGCCCCTGACTGAACAGCTCCAGTTTTTCCCGCCATATCGGGATGGGTTGGCGATAATCCCAGTTCATGCTGGCAAAGGGGTAGTCGATGATCCGGTTGCCTTTGAAGAGCAACCCAATCCCGCTCTCTTCTCTGAAGTAGGCCTTGCGCAGACCCCCTTGTGCTACGAACTCCAGCCGACGGCGCTTCTCGTTCCAGAAGCGGTAACCCGGCCCGGTACCATAGTCGAGGCTGAGGTAGTTGCTTTCCAGCATGTCATATTCGGCATTGAGCGAGCTGCGCACAAACCACTGCTGATCGAAAAAGTAGTCAATGGTCGGGTTCAGTTTGTAGTCGTGGTTATCGGTGGCGCTGTCAGACGTTTCGTAGGAGTACTCTCCGGAGAAGCTGTAGCGCCAGTCCAGATTGGCCAACTCGGTCTTGCCCTTGAAGTTGACGTTGTTGGTGTGCTTGTCCTTGTGTTTGAGCTTGATGTTGAGATCGCCACTACCGGTCCAGAGCCAGGCCTTGCGTTCATCCTGCTCATCCTTGAACAGGGTGAATCCACCTTTGGCGGTCGCCTTGGGTTTATCCTGATGCTCTAGTCGCCAGCGCTTGATGGCATCCCGCTTGACGGTAACGGCACCGGTATAGGGCAAAGAGATGCGTACCGACTCATCGCCAATCTCTTCGATGTTGCCGGTCAGACGATCGCCATTGTTCATCCAGAGAATGTCCTTGGCCCACAAGGAGTGACAGGCCAACAGGAGTAGGAGGGGCAGGTATTTCATGAGGAAAGGTGACTCCGGTGCGACTCGGGCGCTGGTGACTTAACCACTGACAAGCTGGCTGCTGATGGGGCGGGGCAGGCCATTTTTGTTCTCCAGCGCCGCCGTCACCTCATCCTGCATCACGTCAGGTGCGCTGATAAAGCTCTCTATGGCCGGTGATAACATCAGCGGGGCGCCATTTTCAAGCTCCTCTTCGGTGCGGGAGAGCGGGGAGTGTACCTCCAGCCAGCGCCGACCATCCGGTTCGATGGCGACCTTGACCGGTTGATTGATGACCCGCACCGGCGTGCCGATCGGCACAATCTTGAACAGGGCCTCGATATCGTCAGGTCGCAGCCGGATGCAGCCTGCACTTACCCGCAGGCCAACGCCAAAATCCTTGTTGGTGCCGTGGATCAGGTAGTCGCGCTTGCCATAGCCAAGGCGCATGGCGAACTTGCCAAGGGGATTCTCCGGGCCGGGGGGCACCACGGCGGGCAGGGTGATCCCTTTTTGCTCCAGCCAGGATTTGCGCACCATGGGGCCGGGTACCCAAGTCGGGTTGGGATTCTTCTCGATGACGGTGGTGGTCATCTCGGGTGTTTCGCGGCCGATATCGCCAATCCCGATGGGCAGCACGATGACCTCATTCTTCCCTTTGGGGAAGTAGTAGAGGCGCAGTTCGGGCAGATTGATGACGATCCCCTCGCGAGGCACATCAGGCAGCAGCATCTGGGTGGGCAGCGTCAAACGGGTGCCCGGCTTGGGTAAATAGGGGTCTACACCCGGATTTGCCTCAAGCAGTGCCAAAAATCCAATTTGCGTATTTTTGCCAACCAGCTCCAGATGTTCATTCTGCTGGATAATGTAATCCTCCAGCTCACCGATGAGGCGACTCCCGGCAGGTGGCAGCGGGTAGCGTTTGGCCTCTGCCTCTGCCGGCGCGGCGCAAAGCAGGATCGCTGCCAGCAGCATGGAAAGGGCAGGCGTTATGGAGAGGGGCATGAATTTTGGCAATCGCATAAGGAGATCCATCAGTTCAATCGGGGCGGAACATCATCAACACAGCCGCCATAATGGCGCGATTGTTCCTCAATCAGCCCATGATTACCAGCTTGCCGCGCACCCGCAATGATGTGGGGATACATAGGAAACCGGCCAAAATCGGCATCACCCATAAATTTGAGCGCTAAGTAGGAAAAAGAGACGCCTCATGGCAATGGGTGAATATCACGATATGGTTAATGTCGGGTGGATGCAGGGCTATACAGGGTGGCCTCGCAACGCGAACAGCACGCGCCGCATTGTGAGCCTGCTCCCAGATAGCTGATTCAGCCATTTGATATCTAAGAAATTTTTATTGCATCCTCGGCCCAGCTTGGGTAAAAATCTCTCCCCATGGAGAGATGCCGGAGTGGCCGAACGGGATTGACTCGAAATCAATTGTGGCAGCAATGCCACCCAGGGTTCGAATCCCTGTCTCTCCGCCATATAAAAAGCTCAACCTTTTGATTGGGTTGGGCTTTTTCATTTTTTTCTTTTTCTAGTATGCCATTTGGTGTCGGCTGACATACTACCAGGGTGGATTGCATTGGACATCGATCCAGTCATGTGTCCACGTATTTTTACAGATCTAGTTATCGCTTGACTCCGCCTCAAACCGGTGTTTTGTTTACGCTACTTTAATGCGCACTTCCTTCGGCATCAATTTCAGACCCTTCCTGAACATGCAGTAGGGGGTTTGCCCCTCCATCATCCTGCCCTGATGTGGTCGTTGGGTGTTGTAGTGCTCCAGGTAGCTATCCAGGTCTGTCTGCATCTGCTCTACCGACTCATACCAGGTCGTTCTCCCCTTGATACGGAAGTGTTCATCCAGCAAGGTTCGATGCAGTCGCTCGATAAAGCCGTTGCTCTGCGGCCTGCGCACCTTGGTGGTTCGGTGCTCAATCCCCTCCAGTTGCAGGAACAGCTCGTAGGGATGGTGGTCAGGGCGCCCACAGAACTCGGCCCTTTATCCGACAGGATGGTATAGACCTGTGCCTCGTGGGCCTCGAAAAATGGCAGCACCGTTTCATTGAGCACATGAACCGAGGTCACCGGCAGCTTGCTGGTGTAGAGCCACCCCCAAGCGTGGCGGCTGTAGCAGTCCAGCACCGTTTGCAGATACACCTTACCAACTCTCTTGAGCGCGCCGACGAAGAAGGTGTCGATCGCCACCAGTTCCCGGTGTAGTGAACCTCTATCTGGCGTTCGCGGAACTCGGGGCTAAAGCGTTCTAACAGCCGAATTTGCTCGTCATTGAGCTCAATAGTCTGCTCGAGGTGGGTTTTCTCGAGGCGCAACAAGCGGTCGTGTTTGGAGAGCAGGTCATGACGTTGCCACACGCCACGCACACCACCCGCACTGACATTGATACCTTACAGAGCCAGTTCTTGGGCGACCCGCAGCGGGCCGTGAGTAGGCCTGGTGAGGGAGTAATCGAGGATGGCCTGTTCAATCTCGGGTGCAACCCGATTGGGATGAGCCCCTTTACACCCGGGCAATTTGTCGAGCAATCCCTCGGCGCCATAGGTCTGGTAGTTACGGCGAATTTCGTAGAACTGCTGACGGCTGTAGCCGATGAGTTTGCAGGCTTTGCTGACGTTATTGAGCTCTTTGGCGAGCTCTAGCATGCTGAGTTTGCGACGTGCTACTTTCTCGTTGGTGGGCATACGGTGACTCCGGATAACACGGTAGGGGGACCGTTTTGTTATCCGGTTTGAAGCCGTATGACCACTCCCTTTGTGGACAACTATCAGGTGAATACCATCTCCATACACATTATTTCTGCTCCATGATGATCTGCAGCAGATCCCCCTCCAGCAGGGCGCGCTTGACCAGTGCAAAGCCGCCATAGGTCGGCTGGTTCTGGAAGCGGGCTTTCACGATGGGCAGGCCACGGTGGAAGCTCGGCAGGGATTGATGCTCGACGCAGCGACGGATGGCCGGGAAGAGGATCTCTTCGGCGGCGGTGATTTCGCCGGCGATCAGCACCTTTTGCGGGTTAAAGAGGTTGACCGTGATGGCTACCGCCCGTCCCAGATGTTCGCCGACGTTCTCGATGACGCTGCGAGCCAGTTCGTCGCCCGCCAGCGCCGCCTTGCACACCTCCTGAATGGTGATGTGCTTCTCCTGCAGCGAGCTCTGGTGGCCGCGGCTGATAAGCTCCTTCACCTTGTCGATGATCGCTTCGTTGGAGGCGATGGTCTCGAGGCAGCCGAAGTTGCCACAGTGACAGCGCTTGCCGAGCGGCTCGACCTGGATATGGCCGATCTCGCCGACGTTGCGGTTCTGGCCGAGGAACACCTGACCCTTGGTGATGATCCCCGAGCCCGTCCCCTGGTGAACACTCACCAGAATGGAGTCCATGCAGTCGCGGGACTCGCCGAAGAAGTGTTCGGCCAGTGCCAGAGAGCGGGTGTCGTTGCCGACGTAGCAGGGGAGGTTGAAGTGGTTCTCAAGCAGCTTCGCCAATCCCAGATTGCGGATCTGGTACTTGGGGGTGTAGATGACCATGCCGGATTCCGGGTTGACCAGACCCGGCATGGTCAGCGCGATGCTGATGAGGTTGCGACAACGTTCGCGGTTGGCATCGATAAAGGCGCCAATCTCTCGCAGCAGCATGTCGACCACGGGTTGCTGGTCGATCTCGGTCACCTGAATGACGTGCTGGTCGAGCTCCTTGCCATCGAGGTCATAGAGACTCAGTTGCAGGTAGCCGCGGCCCAGCTTGGCAGAGACAAACTGAAAGCGATGTTTGATGGTGGTCAGGGAGATGGCACGCCGCCCGCCGGTTGAGGCTTGCGGAGAGGTCTCCTTGATCAGGCCATGCTCGATCAGTTGCCGGGTTATTTTGGTCACGCTGGCCGGGGCCAGCTGACTCAACTCGGCAATCTTGACCCGGGAGATGGGGCCTTGCAGGTCGATGAGCCGATACACGGCTGCACTGTTGACCTGCTTGATAAGATCTACGTTTGCTATTTGTCCGCCAGTCATGATGTCACTGTTGTGTGTAGTGTCCGTTAACCACGGTCCCACGGACCGTGAAGTCCTGATCGAAGACAGTGAGGTTGGCTACTTTACCGACCTGGATACTACCGAGACGTGAGTCCCATCCAATGGCGCGAGCGGGGTAGAGGCTGGCCATTCTCAGTGCTTCATCGAGCGGTAATCCGACCTGCTTGACCAGATTTTCCACCCCCTCAATCATGGTGAGGGAGGAACCGCCGAGTGTACCATTCTCGTCGACACACTGACCATCGCGTAAAAAGACGGTGGTGCCACAAAAATCAAATTTCTCAAAGCCTTCCGGCGCTCCGGCTGCTGCGGTGGCATCGGTGACCAGCACCAGTCGCTCCCCCAGCGCCTTGTGAGCCAGACGCACGTTGGCCCAGTGCACATGGTGGCCATCGACAATGATGCCCGCATAGACATCCTTGCGATCATAGATGGCGCCCACGACGCCCGGCTCGCGACCGTTGAGGGTCGGAGTCATGGCGTTGTAGAGGTGGGTCGCAAAGCGAATACCGTTATCGAACCCGGCCATGGCCTGATCGTAACTGGCGGCAGTATGACCGGCCGAGACCAGAATGCCCGCTTCCACCAGACGGCGGATATGGGCCGGATCGTTGCGCTCCGGTGCCAGGGTGATTTTGGTGATGGCATCCGCGTTGGCGCAGAAGAAGTCGATCATCTCGTCCGCTGGCTGGCGAATTTGCGCGGCAGGGTGGATCCCCTTGCGCTTGAGGTTGGTGTAAGGCCCTTCCAGATGGACGCCCAGCACCTCGTTGGGGTGTGCAGCCATGTAGTCACGGGTCACCGCAACGGCCTGCTTCATGTCGGCATCCGGACTGGTGATCAGGGTCGGCAGGAAGCTGGTGGTACCGGATTTGAGGTTGGCCGCCTGCATGGTTGCCAGGGTCTCGACCGTGATGTCGGTGTTGAACATCACCCCGCCACAGCCGTTGAGCTGCACGTCGATAAAACCGGCGGTCAGGTTGGCGCCTTTGAGGTCAATCAGCTCGATGCCCGCAGGCAGTTCGGCTAGGTGAGAGATGGCGACAATCTTGTCGCCCTCGATAAGCACCCCGTAGCCGGTCAGCACGCAGCTGCCGGTGTAGAGGGTGCAGTTGGTCAATGCGTACATGACGACTCCTTACAGACGGCCGATGTTGGCGGCTTCCAGCTGCTGGAAGTAGCGAACGGTCTTGACCTTGAGCTCCATGGTGGAGGGCTCGTCGCACACCATCATTCCCTTCGGATGCAGTTGCAGGGTGGAGATGGTCCACATGTGGTTGACGCTGCCTTCCACGGCGGCCTGCAGGGCCAGTGCCTTGCCGTGACCGGTGACCAGGATCATGATCTCTTCCGCATCCATCAGGGTGCCGACACCCACGGTCAGGGCCAGCTTGGGCACCTGCTCCATGTCGCCACCGAAGAAGCGGGAGTTGGCGATACGGGTATCTTCGGTCAGGGTCTTGACCCGCGTGCGGGAGGAGAGAGAAGAGGCCGGTTCGTTGAACGCGATGTGGCCGTCGTTACCCACGCCACCCATGAACAGGTGGATCTTGCCGTAGGACTTGATCTTGTCTTCGTAGCGCTTGCACTCGGCCACCAGATCCTCGGCATTGCCGTTGAGGATGTTTATGTTCTCGGGACGAATGTCGATGTGGCTGAAGAAGTTGTTGTGCATGAAGCTGTGGTAGCTCTCCGGGTGATCTTCCGGCAGGCCGACGTACTCGTCCATGTTGAAGGTGACCACGTTCTGGAAGCTCACTTCACCGGCTTTGTGCAACTCGATCAGGCGCTTGTAGGTGTTGAGCGGAGTGCCACCGGTGGGCAGGCCCAGTACGAAAGGGCGATCGCTGGTCGGCTTGAACGCGTTGATGCGGTCAACGATGTAACGAGCAGACCACAGGCCTACTTGGCTGGCAGATTTCAACGGGATCAGGCGCATATGGGATACCTCTGTGTCGGGTTGCGACCGGTTTGGCGGTGGCAATTGGCTAAGACGGATTCAAGTTGTTTTATAGCGTAAATAAAGATTGCGAACTAAGCCACATCTATCCACCACCTTTATCTTGTTTGGGTGATAACGATCACGATTATCGGTTTATTAATTTGCGCAGCGAAATAAAAGCCCTAGACTGCCAATCAAGCCTTGATGGCTTATGCGTCAAACGTGATAAGCACTTAATTTCTAGAAAAACATTAACTAAGGAGAGGAACCGTGAACATTCTCGGTTATTTGCAAAAGATCGGCCGTGCCCTGATGGTGCCGGTAGCGGTATTGCCTGCCGCAGCGATCCTGATGGGGGTTGGCTACTGGATTGACCCGAATGGTTGGGGTGGTGACAGCGCGCTGGCTGCCTTCCTGATTAAAGCGGGCGCAGCCATTATCGATAACATGTCCGTACTGTTCGCAGTCGGTGTCGCTTACGGTATGTCCAAGGATAAAGACGGTTCTGCTGCTCTGGCAGGTCTGGTCGGCTTCCTGGTCGTTACCACCCTGCTGAGCCCGGGCGCTGTGGCCCAGATCAAGAGCATCCCGGTGGAGCAGGTTCCTGCCGCGTTTGCCAAGATCAGCAACCAGTTCGTGGGTATCCTGTGTGGTGTTATCGCCGCTGAGCTGTACAACCGCTTCAGCAGCGTCGAGCTGCACAAGGCACTCTCCTTCTTCTCCGGTCGTCGTCTGGTACCGATCGTAACCTCCGTGGTGATGATCGTCGTATCTTTCATCCTGATGGCCGTATGGCCGGCAATCTACGGTGGTCTGGTCTCCTTCGGTGAGTCCATCGTGAGCCTGGGCTCTACCGGTGCCGGTATCTACGCCTTCTTCAACCGTCTGCTGATCCCGATCGGTCTGCACCACGCCCTGAACTCCGTGTTCTGGTTCAACGTGGCCGGTATCAACGACATCCCGAACTTCCTGGGTGGTCAGGCTACCATCGATGCCGCTCTGGCCGCTGGCAAGAGCCTGGATCAGGTGAAAGGCGTGGTCGGTATGTACCAGGCTGGCTTCTTCCCCATCATGATGTTCGGTCTGCCGGGTGCCGCTCTGGCCATCTACCACTCCGCCAAGAAAGAGAACAAAGAGAAAGTTGCTTCCATCATGATCGCAGCTGCCTTTGCCTCCTTCTTCACCGGTGTTACCGAGCCGCTCGAGTTCTCCTTCATGTTCGTGGCGCCGGTACTGTATGTCATCCACGCCGTACTGACCGGTATCTCCGTGTTCATCGCTGCCTCCATGCAGTGGATGGCCGGTTTCGGTTTCAGTGCCGGTCTGGTGGATATGGTGCTCTCCAGCCGTAACCCGCTGGCGACCAACTGGTACATGCTGATCCCTCAGGGTCTGGTCTTCTTCGGCCTCTACTACACCGTGTTCCGCGTAGTGATTGCCAAGCTGAACCTGAAAACCCCGGGTCGTGAAGATGATGAAGAGACTGCTCCGGCTGCCGCTCAATCTACCAACCGTACCGAGCTGGCCAAGCAATACCTGGAAGTGCTGGGTGGTCAAGAGAACCTGGTCTCCATCGATGCCTGCATCACCCGTCTGCGTCTGACTCTGAAAGACCGCAGCATCGTCGATGAGCGCAAGCTGAAAGCCCTGGGTGCGGCCGGTGTGGTCAAACTCGGTGAGCAGAACCTGCAGGTGATTCTGGGCCCATTGGCCGAAATCATCGCCGGTGAGATGAAAGCCCTGCGTTAATCGAGCGACTCGCTCACCTCAAGTCTAAGTCCATTGTTGACATAACTAAGGGCCCCGCTCAGGGGCCCCATATAAAAAAGCCAAGAAAATCCAACCTTTACTTCAAATGAGAGCAGCAGTTATGAACTTGAAACATTCTCTGTTAGCCATTGCCATGTCTACCGTTTTTGTCAGCCAGGTCCAGGCAGCCGATGCCGCCAAGCAGGCCGTGGTCGACTCCCTCGCCAACAACCTGGTGGTCAAGTATGAAGTGGTCACCAACGACGGTGCCGGTGCCGGCCTCGATTGCCAGGCGCTCGGTTCCGAGTGGGCGAGCTGTGGCGTTGCCAAGCTGCACCTGACCAATACCGGTGCGGACGTGACCTCCAAAGACTGGAGCATCTACGTCTCCTCCATCCGTCGTATCCAGCGTGTGGATAACGACCAGTTCACCATCACTCACCTGACCGGCGATCTCTATCGTTTGACGCCAACCGAGAAGTTCCAGGGCTTTGCCAAGGATGCCACGGTCGAAGTGCCGCTGGTGGTGGAATACTGGGTACTGTTCGAATCTGACATCATGCCGAACTGGTATGTCGCCAGCGAAGGTGCCGAGCCGAAAGTACTGGCCAGCATGAGCAACATCAATGATGCCAGCACCTACGAGAAGCCGATGCCGGCTGATGGCTGGAAGCGTACCAAGGATGACAAGAACATCCTGATGAACAGCGAGACCCGTTTCGCAGCCAACCAGACCAGTACCCTGCTGCCGGCTGGCAAGATTGACAACCAGATCCTGCCGACCCCGATGAAGCAGGTAGTTAAAGCTGGCCCGCAGGTTGACTTCTCCACCATCAAACTCAATGCCCTGGACTTGCCGAGCGATCGCGCCGAGGCCCTGAAGGCTCAACTGACCAAGCTGGGTGTTACCCTCTCCGACACCGGCTACCCGGTGACCATCAAGCTCGGCAGCAAGCTCAAGCAGGCTGAAGGCTATGACATGACCATCGGTCAGAAGGGCACAGTGATCCAGGGTCGCGACATCGACGGGGCATTCTGGGGTGCACAATCCCTGATCTCCCTGCTGGGTGTTGATGACAAGCTGGTGAGCCCGATGACCGTCGAGGATGCACCGCGCTTTGAATACCGTGGCATGCAGACCGACGTGGCCCGCCACTTCCGCAGCCTGGATACCATGAAGAAGCTGGTTGACCAGATGTCTGCCATGAAGCTCAACGTGCTGCACCTTGGCCTGACCAACGATGAAGGCTGGCGTCTGGAAATCCCGGGTCTGCCGGAGCTGACCCAGGTCGGTAGCCAGCGTTGCCACGACGAGTCCGAAACCAAGTGCCTGATGCCGCAGCTGGGTTCCGGCCCGACCAGCGACAACCAGGGTTCCGGTTTCTACAGCAAGTCTGACTACGTGGATCTGGTGCGTTATGCCAAGGCCCGCGGTGTGACCGTGATCCCCGAAATCAACATGCCGGCCCACGCCCGTGCTGCCGTGGTCTCCATGGAAGCGCGCTACAAGCGTCTGATGTCGGAAGGCAAAGAAGCGGAAGCCAACCAGTTCCGTCTGACTGATCCGGCTGACACCTCCAACGTCACCTCAGTCCAGTTCTACGACAAGATGTCCTTCATCAACCCTTGCCAGCCAGGTGCTGCCACCTTCGTGGCCAAGGTAATGGATGAAGTTGCCCAGATGCACCAGGCCGCCGGTCAGCCGCTGACCGCATGGCACTACGGTGGCGATGAGGCGAAGAACATCATGCAGGGTGGTGGCTATCAGGATCCGGCCGTCACCAAGAAAGAAGAGCTGGTCGCCTGGAAAGGCAACGTCGACTCCAGCAAGCAGGACAAGCCGTTTGGCAAGTCCCCGATGTGCCAGAAGATGATCGACGAAGGCAAGATCAAGGAAGTGGGCGAGCTGCCGGTTTACTTCGCCAAGGAAGTGGGCCAGATGGTCAAAGACCGCGGCTTCTCTACCCTGCAGGCGTGGGAAGATGGTCTGAAGTACGCCAGCGGTGCCAAGGACTTCGCCACCGACAACACCCGTGTCAACTTCTGGGAAACCCTCTACTGGGGTGGCTTCAACGAAGCGATGAAGTGGGCGCACAAGGGTTACCAAGTGGTGCTGTCCAACCCGGATTACCTCTACTTCGACTTCCCGAACGAAGTACACCCGGCCGAGCGTGGCTACTACTGGGCAACCCGTTTCAACGACACCCGCAAGGTGTTTGCCTTCGCCCCGGAAAACCTGCCGCAGAACGCCGAGACCTCGGTTGACCGCGACGGCAACGCCTTCGTGGCCAAGGGTGACCAGGATCCGGTCAAGTTCAAGGGGATCTCCGGTCAGCAGTGGAGTGAAACCGTGCGTACCGATGCTCAGTACGAGTACATGGTCTACCCGCGTATCTTCTCCGTGGCCGAGCGTGCCTGGCACAAAGGTGGCTTCGAGCTGAACTATGTGAAGGGGCGTGAGTTCTCCGGCGAGACCAAGTTCGTCAACAAGGCCACCCTCAACAAAGAGTGGAACCAGTTTGCCAACGTACTGGGTCAGCGCGTGCTGCCGAAACTGGATCAGGCAGGTGTTGAATACCGCCTCTCCGTACCGGGTGCCAAGGTAGTGAACGGTGTGCTGGAAGCGAACGTGGATCTGCCGGGTCTGCCCATCCAGTACAGCCTGGACGGTACCAACTGGAGTGCCTATGACGCAGCAGCCAAGCCGAGCGTGAATGGCAAGGTCTACCTGCGTACCACCAGCTTCGATGGCAAGCGCACCAGCCGCGTCACCGAACTGAACTGATAGCAGTCAACCGTTAACATTAGGTGGGTCGCAAGACCCGCCTTTCCCAAGGGCGATGGCGCATCGGGTTTGGGAAAGGTTGACTGTGCGTGTGAGCCTTTGTTGTGTGTAATTGTCTGTTTTGTGTTTTTCATCACTTTCAGCCCCGCCTAGTGCGGGGCTTTTTTATGCATTTAGTGTGCAATGTGCCAAGCCACGCCGTTTTTAGCGGTGCAATGGCCGGGAAATGGCCCGGAAGTGTCAAATTCAGGTTGAGACAGCGCCCGTAATAAGGGATCATACCCGGCTTGACGGCGGGGGGATGAGGGTGCCAGCCGGCACAACTTCCGCCAGTGACGCTTTTTTGAGGTGAGCCATGAGTCAGGCGAACAGCCCAACTAACTTTATTCGTCAGATCATTGATGAAGATCTGGCCAGCGGTAAGCACAGCAGCGTGCATACCCGTTTCCCGCCCGAGCCGAACGGTTATCTCCATATCGGCCACGCCAAATCCATCTGCCTGAACTTCGGCATCGCCCGCGACTATCAGGGCCAGTGCAACCTGCGTTTCGATGACACCAACCCGGTGAAGGAAGATATCGAGTACGTAGAGTCCATCAAGCAGGACGTACAGTGGCTCGGCTTCCAGTGGAACGGCGAGATCTGCTACTCCTCCGACTATTTCGACAAGCTGCACGGCTACGCCATCGAGCTGATTGAAAAGGGTCTGGCCTATGTGGACGAGCTGACGCCCGAGCAGATGCGTGAGTACCGTGGCACCCTGACTGAAGCTGGCAAGAACAGCCCGTTCCGCGATCGCAGCGTGGAAGAGAACCTGGCGCTGTTTGCCAAGATGAAGAACGGCGAGTTCGCCGAAGGCACCGCCTGCCTGCGCGCCAAGATCGACATGGCATCCCCCTTCATGGTGATGCGTGATCCGGTTATCTACCGCATCAAGTTTGCCCACCATCACCAGACCGGTGACAAGTGGTGCATCTACCCGATGTATGACTTCACCCACTGCATCTCGGACGCGCTGGAAGGGATCACCCACTCCATCTGTACCCTGGAGTTCCAGGACAACCGTCGTCTGTACGACTGGGTGCTGGACAACATCACCATCGACTGCCACCCCCGTCAGTACGAGTTCTCTCGTCTGAACCTCGAATACACCGTCATGTCCAAGCGCAAGCTGAACCTGCTGGTGACCGAGAAGCACGTCGATGGTTGGGACGACCCGCGCATGCTGACCGTCTCCGGTCTGCGTCGTCGTGGTTACACCCCGGCCTCCATCCGCGAGTTCTGCAAGCGCATCGGTGTGACCAAGCAGGACAACATCGTCGAGATGAGCATGCTGGAAGCCTGCATCCGCGAAGACCTCAACGAGCATGCACCGCGCGCCATGGCCGTGCTGCACCCGGTGAAAGTGGTCATCGAGAACCTGGCTGCCGACGAAGTGCTGACTGCCCCGGCCCACCCGAGCAATGCCGAGATGGGTACCCGCGAGTTGAACTTCACCCGCGAGATCTTCATCGATGAAGCGGACTTCAAAGAAGAGGCGAACAAGCAGTTCAAGCGTCTGGTGCTGGGCAAGGAAGTGCGTCTGCGCAATGCCTATGTGATCAAGGCCGAGCGCATCGAGAAAGATGCCGATGGCAAGGTCACCTGCATCTACTGCTCCTACGACCCCGAGACTCTGGGCAAGGATCCGGCCGATGGCCGCAAGGTGAAAGGGGTGATCCACTGGGTCAGCGCCACTCACTCCCTGCCAGCGGAAGTGCGTCTTTACGACCGTCTGTTCAAGGTGCCGAACCCGGGCGCCGAGGATGACTTTGAAGCTGCGCTGAACCCGGAATCCCTGGTGATCATCGAGGGGGCCCGTGTCGAGGCTTCGCTCAAGAACGCCAAGCCGGAGCAGGCTTACCAGTTCGAGCGTGAAGGTTACTTCTGCGCCGACAACAAGCTCTCCAGCCCGGAGCATCTGGTGTTCAACCGCACCGTTGCCCTGCGTGACTCCTGGGGCAAGGTAGAAGGCTAAGCCGATGGGGCAGGGGAGACTCTGCCCTGTGTGCTGCCAGCGGCCTGCGCCGGACAATAAAAAAGCCAGCATCAGCTGGCTTTTTTATTGTCCGTTATCTGCAAGTCGCGGCCGACTTATTCGTCGTGCTTGCACTCACCGGTAGCACAGTGACCGTAGAGGTAGAGGCTGTGGTTGGTGAGACGGATATTGAATTTCTTGGCGATCTCGCGCTGGCGCTGTTCGATCACTTCGTCGGAGAACTCGATCACCTTGCCGCAGTCGAGGCAAACCAGGTGGTCGTGGTGCTCCTGAGTGGCCAGCTCGAATACCGACTTGCCACCTTCGAAGTGGTGACGGGTAACGATACCGGCATCATCAAACTGGTTGAGAACGCGATAGACGGTAGCGAGACCAATCTCTTCACCCAGGTCGATCAGTCGTTTATAGAGATCTTCGGCGCTGGTGTGCTGGCAATCCGGCTGTTGCAGGATTTCCAGGATTTTGACCCGGGGCAAGGTGATCTTGAGCCCGGCCTTTTTTAACGCTTGGTTGTTGTCTGCCATATTCTACTTATTCGCATTCTCGAAGGTGGGGTTATTCTGATGGACTGCCGCAGGAATGGCAACCTTGAACTCGCTTGGCCTGTCATTATAGGTCGTAGCCTCCCTAAAAATAAACCCAGCAATTCAAGGGGTTTAGCCATAAATGGCCGGTTGGATTGAAATAATCAATCGTGTCGTCCGACTTGCTGGCATGGCAGATGTTGATAAGATGTAACTTTCATATTCTGGTCGGATGAGATCCATGGATTGGCTTTTTGACAATGCGGCCTGGGTGCGCCGCGCACTCAACGCCTGGCCCCCTTTCTGGGGTGCCGGTATCAAGATAGAGACCCTGAGCGATGACTTTCGCTACTGCCGGGTGACCCTCAAATCCCGCTGGTGGAACAAGAACGCCAACCGCACCCAGTTTGGCGGCAGCATGTTTGCCATGACGGACCCCATCTATCCACTGATGCTGATGGGCTACTTCAAGAATCGCTACTACGTCTGGGACAAGGCGGGCAGCATCAACTATATCAAGCCCGGCAAGGGCAAGCTGGTGGCCGAGTTCAACCTGACCGAGGGCAAGTTGGCCGAAATCGTGGCGGCGACCGAAGGTGGCAACAAACACTTCCCCGAATTCGAGGTGACGGTACAGGACAAGAGCGGCGAGCTGGTGGCGCAGGTCAAGCGCACCCTCTATGTGCGAGCCAAACCGGAGCACAGAGGTGAATAACAGGGGAGAATGAAGGCAGGCATCGCCACTTGCAGATACAACAAGGGCCCGTCAGGGCCCTTGTTGTCAGAGGTATGAGGGGAAGCGGATTACTCCAGCTCGCCCAGGCACATCTCTTCGTGCAGCTGCTTGCACCAGCCCTTGACGCGTTCGGCAGTCAGCTCCGGCTGGCGATCTTCATCGATACCCAGACCGACAAAGTGCTTGTCATCGACCAGTGCTTTGGAGGCTTCGAACTCGTAGCCGGCAGTCGGCCAGTGACCGATGATGATGGCGCCTTTGGCTTCGACGATGTCGCGCAGGGTGCCCATGGCATCGAGGAAGTACTCGGAATAGTCTTCCTGATCACCGCAACCGAAGATGGCGACCAGCTTGTTGGTGAAGTCGATTTCGCCCAGATCGGGGAAGAAGTCGTCCCAGTCGGCCTGGGCTTCGCCGTAGTACCAAGTCGGGATGCCGAACATCAGCAGATCAAAGCTCTCGATGTCGGCCTTGCTGCTCTTGGCGATGTCACGGACTTCAATCAGGTTTTTGCCCAGCTCTTTCTGGATCATCTTGGCGACAGCTTCGGTGTTACCGGTATCGCTGCCAAAAAACAGACCTACACTTGCCATAGTGTTTAGTTACCCGTATTTGGTGTTAATGCTCAACGCTCAGACTGCAATGTCCACCGCAAAGGCGGACTCAATCTGTTGTTTCAGGATAGATTGGATCAGCTCGGCTCGGCTGATGTTCTGTTGTAACGCAAGTTGGTTCAGGCGCTCCAGCAACTCGGCCTCCACCTTTAACTCTACCCGCTTCAGCCCATTTTCCCGATCGCGCTTAAGCTGGTTACGCTTGTTGATCTTGAGCTGGGTCTCGCGGGGGAGTGGATTGGTCTTTGGCCTGCCGGGGCGCTTCTCATTTGCGAACAGATCCAGTGTTGTTCGATCAGTTTGCTGTTTGGCCATACATCACAGATGAAAATAAGTTAGCCGAGTCCTGAGCCTTCCCAGCCCAGTTCGATCAGCCCCTTGGCGACAAAACCCGCACAACCCAGAAACAGTACCAACCAGACGATAAAACGACCGAAACGGGGCACGTTGCCGCGTTTGAGCACGTCCTGAATGGCCAGGCCAATCAATATGAAAATGGCCACAAAGAATAACTTGAGGCCCAAACTTTCGATCAGGTCGATATGTTCACTTAGCATGGATTGCGCACACTCCTTATGACGGGCGCACTATATCACAAAGGATTTGAAACTGTTAACCGCCTGTCGACAGGAAATCCACAACCAATTTGTTGAACAGAGCCGGTTTTTCCGCGTGCAACCAGTGGCCGGTACCCGCGATGACACGCACCTTTGCCGCCGGGAATTGGGCCAGTGCCGTCTCGCTGTATTGGGGCTGCATGTAATCGGAATCCCCCCCCTTGATAAAGAGCACTGGCCCCTCGAAGCGGCGTTCATCCTCTGGCCAGCCCATGATGTTGGCGTAGTTTTGCTCAAGGGCGGGCACATTGAAGCGCCAACCCCAGCCATGCTCGCCTCTGGCGAAGGATTTGAGCAGAAACTGGCGCACCCCGGCGATCTCGATGTGCTGCGCCAGCATGGCTTCCGCTTCACTGCGGCTTTGCGGCGGCGTGCGCAGTGTGGCGTTGAGTCCGGCGAACACATTCTGGTGGCGGGAGTGGGGATAGGCGACCGGGGCCATGTCGGCCACCACCAGCTTGGTCACCCGCGCGGGCGCCAGCTTGGCGACCTGCATCGCCACCTTGCCACCCATCGAGTGGCCAATCAGGGTCGCTTCGGCAATATTCAGCCGATCCATCAGGGTCAGGATATCGGTCGCTTGCGCCGGATAGCTCATTTCGCTGCTATGAAAGGAGGCTCCGTGGTTGCGCAGATCGACGCTGATGACCCGGTATTGTTCGCAGAGGGCTCGGGCCAGCAGGCCGAGGTTGTCGAGGCTGCCAAACAGGCCGTGGATCAGAATAACGGCCGGGCCCTGACCCTGCTCCTTGAAGTTCAATATGCTGTTTTGTTGCAAAATGACACCTTGTCGGTCGTGGGTGCGTATTGCTGTTTTATTTAACGCACTGGAAAGAAAAGGATTTCGTCCAATAGATTGGGATTTTATGTGGTTTTTTTTCTAAAAAATCCCGTCCGGATCGGCTATCAGTGCGGCTGATCACACACTTGGCCCGCTATTATGCCGTATTCTCGATGAGATTCATGTACATCTGCCAGCCCCTTGCTTGGGCTGTCGGGTTTGCCTATGTATAATCGCCGCATCCGAATTTCGACGAGTCCAGCGCATCCCTATGAAAACCATCGAGCTTGATGACGATCTCTACTTCTATATCGCCAGCCAGACCCGGCACATTGGTGAGAGTGCCTCCGATATCCTGCGCCGTCTGCTGGAACAGCCTGCTCACCAAGGTGTGCCTGTTGCCGAGCCCGTTGCCGTCGCGCAGCCCAGTACGGTAGCCACCCAACAAGGGCTGCAAGCCCTGCTCGATTCCGGTGAGCTGCAAAAAGAAGAGAAGTCCATCAACCGCTTTATGCTGGTGCTGAGTACCCTCTACCGGGATAACCCGGAAGGCTTTACCCAGGCCACCGAAATCAAGGGGCGCAAGCGCGTCTATTTCTCGCAGGATCCCGAGGCTCTGCGTGCCAGTGGCAGCACCACCAAGCCCAAGCCGGTACCGGAGACCCCGTTCTGGGTGATCACCAACACCAACACCAGCCGCAAGCAGAATATGGTGGCCCAGCTGATGGCCAGCATGGGCTATGGCGAAGAGGTGATCGCGCAGGTGTGTGGCGCCATTTAACGATTCTTCAAGACTCAGGCCTTGCCCGCCAAGGCCGCCATTACGCAAGGAAAACGCCATGGCTCAGCATTCCCACGCCGGTCAACCGGCCCGTTTAAGCGACCTGACCAACATCCCCCGTCTGGTCAGCGCCTACTACCTCAACAAGCCGGACATGAGCCGCCCCGAGCAGCGGGTTGCCTTCGGTACCTCTGGCCACCGTGGCAGCGCCCTGCACAGCGCCTTTACCGAATCCCATATTCTGGCGGTGACCCAGGCCCTGGTGGAGTATCGCCAGCAGGCCGGCATCACTGGCCCGCTGTTTGTCGGCATGGATACTCACGCCCTGTCCGAATCCGCCTTTGCCAGTGCGGTCGAAGTGTTGGCCGCCAACGGCGTCGAGACCCGCATTCAGGCTGGCCTCGGCTTTACCCCGACCCCGGTCATCTCTCACGCCATCCTTCGCCATAACGCGGGCAAGCCTGCAGCGCGCGCTGACGGCGTGGTGATCACTCCGTCCCACAACCCGCCGGAAGATGGTGGCTTCAAGTACAACCCGCCCCATGGTGGCCCCGCCGAAGGGGAGATCACCAAGTGGGTCGAGGACCGAGCCAACGCCATTCTGGAAGCGGGTCTGGCTGGCGTGAAACGGATGCCGTTTGCCGAGGCGCTCAAGAGCCCGTTCGTGGTCGAGCACGACTATGTCACCCCCTATGTGGATGATCTGAAGAACGTGCTGGACATGGATGCCATCAAGAACGCGGGCATCAAGATCGGTGTCGATCCGCTGGGCGGCTCCGGCGTCGCCTACTGGGACGTCATCGCCAAGACCTATGGTCTGAACATCGAGGTGGTGAACTACAAGGTCGACCCGACCTTCTCCTTCATGACCCTGGATAAAGACGGCAAGATCCGGATGGACTGCTCCAGCCCGTTCGCCATGGCCAGTCTGATTGCCCTTAAAGACAAGTTCGACATCGCCCTTGGCAACGACCCTGACTACGACCGTCACGGCATCGTCACCAAGTCCGGCCTGATGAACCCGAACCACTATCTGGCGGTGGCGATCCAGTATCTGTTTACCCATCGCACCGGCTGGTCTGCCGATGCGGCCGTCGGCAAGACGCTGGTCTCTTCCTCCATGATCGACCGGGTTGCCGGCGAGATTGGCCGTACCCTCAAAGAGGTGCCGGTCGGCTTCAAGTGGTTCGTGGATGGCCTCTACAGCGGCGAGTTCGGTTTTGGTGGCGAGGAGAGCGCTGGTGCCTCCTTCCTGCGCAAAGATGGCACCGTTTGGATCACCGACAAGGATGGCTTCATTCTGGCGCTGCTGGCGGCGGAAATTCTGGCGGTGACCGGCAAGGATCCGCAGGCTCACTACGACGCACTGGAAGCCAAGTTTGGCCGCTCCAGCTATCGCCGTATCGACGCCCCGGCCAACAGCGCCCAGAAAGCGGTGCTCTCCAAGCTGGATCCTGCACTGGTAGAAGCCTCCACTCTGGCCGGTGAGCCCATCATCGCCAAGCTGACCAAGGCGCCGGGCAACGATGCCGCCATCGGCGGCCTCAAGGTGGTGACCGAGAACGGCTGGTTCGCGGCGCGCCCCTCCGGCACCGAGTCCATCTACAAGATCTACATGGAGAGTTTCAAGGGCGACGCGCACCTCGACCTCATCCAGCAAGAGGCCCAGCAGATCGTCTCTGCTGCGCTGGCCAAAGCAGGTGTATAAGCCACCTTCCAGTCGCTGACCGTTTGTCTAGTCCTGAAATAGGTTTACACATTTTCAACTAGCATTTCTCTACTCAGAACCCCCTATGTACCGCATCGGGGGTTCTGTATTTCAACGCATGATGCGGCCGCTCCGCGTTGTAAATATCCACTGCCTCACGCACCATTTCCCGCGCTTGCGTCAAATCCTGCGGGCTTTGCAACAATAACTCTCCTTTCAAAATCCCGTTCACCCGCTCCGCCAACGCATTCTGGTAACAGTCATACCCATCCGTCATCGAGCATTTCACCCCGTACCGTTCATGTAATGACTGATACAGCCCCGAGCAATACTGCACGCCGCGGTCTGAGTGATGGATTAGCTCCCCGCCGCCACGTCGTTGCTTCAGCGCTTTCTTGAACGCCATCGCCACCGATTCGGCATGCATTCCTTCGTGCACGTGATGGCCCACTATCTTGCGTGAGTAGGCATCCGTCACCAGGCTCAGGTACAGCGGCCCGCTCCTGGCGGGCAGATAGGTGATATCTGCGACCCAGACCTGCTCCGGGGCCACCGGTGTGACCTGCTCTGGCCCCGCCTTGAGCAAGTTGGGATGACGGTAGAAACGGTGAAAACTGTGGGTGGTCTTGTGATACGCCCGTCTGGGCAGCACCAGCAGGCGGTGCTCGGCCAATATCCGAAACAGCCTGTCACGCCCTACCTTGAGCCCGCCATCATCCTGACCCTGGAGCAGATAATGCAACTTGCGAGTGCCCACCCGAGGTTGTCGCAGTCGAACCTGACGCACAAAGCACACCACCTACAATCCCTGTGCATGGCGCTCGTCGGCGACCCGATTGCGCTTGTAGTAAGCCTGCCGGCTTATCCCCAGAAACAGGCAAGCCCTGACAATGGTCAGCCTCTCGACTTGCCGCTGCGAGAGGACTTGCCGGGTCGCTTTTTTACGATGGAGACGCCGTAGTCATTCTTCAGTACATCGACGACGGCCTCAAAGAACTGGGCCTTCTGGCTCATCAGCGCCAGCTGTTGCTCGAGTTCCTTGATGCGCTGTTCGGGCGTCTGGTTGTCGGGGTCAGGCATGGTGATGCTCCTGCCGGCACGTACAGAAGCCCCCTGGCTCCAATCTTGCCGACCATGTTTACGCAACCATACCAGAACGGTGGAGCGGCCCTGAATGCCATAACGCACCTGAGCCTGTTTGTAGGTGAGCTCGCCTTTTTCAATCTGCTCGACCAGTGCCAATTTAAAAGCCAGCGAGTAATCGCGCTGTGTCCGTTTCACACCTTGTCCCATCGGGTTCTCCATTTATTGGGGGGAAAGGTGTAAACCATATTCAGGACGGGACAGTTGACAAAAAAGAGGAGCCGAAGTGGCTCCTCTTGTTTATGCGCGGGTTGAGGTTATCTAGTGTTTACGCCTCGTGACAGATCCCTGTACTCGCTCGGCGAGCTTGCCAACGTTTGAAAAAGGGGCGTGCTGGCAGCTTCATCAGGAACAGGGAGAGCAGGAGCACCCCGATGCCGATCCACTGGCTGACATCCAGGGTTTCACCCACCATCAATACCCCAAGCGACACAGCCATCATGGGATTGGTGAGGGCCAGCATGCCCATCACCTCTGGGCCGTGGTGCTTTAATCCCCACAACCAGGCCCAGTAGCCCAGCGCGGTGTTGAGCAGGATCAACCAGAGTAATCCCGGCGCACTGGCCGGATCCGGTAACGGCATTGGGCCAGCTAGCCACCAGGCGAGCGGGATCAGCATCAAGCCCCCAAGCAGCAATTGCCAGGCGGTCAGCGCCAGCAGATCGTTTACCGGCCAGTGGCGCATCCAACGGCTGGATTGGCCGATCAGCACTGTGGCCAGCATGGCGCATGCAACTCCGACAGGATCCAGATTGGCAGAGGGGTTGAGCAACAGTAATACCCCAGCCAACCCCATTAATCCCAGCAGTAGCCATTTCAGGCTCGGTCGTGTGCCATCTTGCAACCAGGCCAGCAGCATCAGCACCAGCGGCAGGGTGGCACCGAGTGTACCTGCTACTGCCCCCGGCAGCCGGAAAGCCGCAACAAACAGCAAAGCGAAGAAGGCGGCAATGTTGCAAAACGCCAACAGGAACTGCTTGCCCCAGGGCAGAGGCGGCATGCGCGGATGCAACAGTAACAAGAGCAGCCCGGCAGGCAGTGCCCGCCATACGGCAACCCAGTAGGGTGAGTAGTCAGTCAGGTAGAGGCTGACGACAGCATAGGTGCTGCCCCACAGCAGTGGAGCCAGCAAGGCGATCAGCATTGGCATTATTTATCTCTTCATAAAGTATCTTCAAGTGAAGATAAATTAGCGCCAAATTGATTTATCATCAAGTATCTCGATATAAAGATAAGTAGTTGGCGATGGAATCAGATCATGTAGACCTGCTGCTGGCTCAGTGGGCCCGGCAGCGACCGGATCTCGACTGTTCTCCTATGGGGGTGCTGGGTCGGGTAGCCCGGATGGCGGCAATTGCCGGTCGTGAGGTGAGTGAAGAGCTCAAGGAGTGCGGCTTGCTTGGCACGGACTTCGACATTTTGGCGACCCTGCGTCGGTCGGGTGAGCCACTGACGCCGACAGTGCTCTACCAATCGGCCATGTTGAGTTCGGGTGCCATGACGGCCCGGCTCGACAAGCTGGCCGAGCGGGGACTGATAGAGCGGCAAGCTGCGCCCAGCGATCGGCGCAGCCTGCTGGTCTGCCTCACCGAATCGGGCAAAGCGCTTATCGACCGAGCGGTTGAGCTGCACGTGGCCAACGAGCGTCGCCTGTTGGCGCCACTGACCGAAGCGGAGCAGGCTCAGTTAGCGGCACTGCTCAAACGCTGGTTGTTGGAAAACGAATAACAAAAACGGGCCAGCAGGCCCGTTTTTGTTGGCAAATCAGTGCTTGACTCAGTAACCGCCTTTGGCCTTTTTCACCGCCAGCCCCAGCTGCCACACCGCCATGGCGTAGTGGGTGCTGTGGTTGTAGCGGGTGATGGTGTAGAAGTTGGGCAGACCGTACCAGTATTGATAGCCGGTGCCGACATCGAGGCGCAGCAGGCTCGACTCGCTGTGGTTGCCCAGGCTGCTGGTGGGGGTGAGCCCTGCGCGGCGCAGGGTGGCGACCGGGTAGCGGGTCTGGAAGCCATGCTCATAGCCGGGCAGTTGGCCCTGACCGCGCACCGCCACCGGTTGGCCTTTCTCCCAGCCGTGGGCCTTGAAGTAGTTGGCGACGCTGCCGATGGCATCCACCGGATCCCACAGGTTGGTGTGGCCGTTGCCGTCAAAGTCCACCGCATAGCGCTGGAAGCTGGAGGGCATAAACTGGCCATAGCCCATGGCGCCGGCGTAGGAGCCCTTGGGTTCGGTGGGGTCCATCCCCTCGTCGCGGGTCATCACCAGGAAGGCTTCCAATTCGCTCGTGAAGAACTCGGCGCGGCGCGGATAATCAAATGCCAGGGTGGCCAATGCATCCAGAATGCGGGTCTTGCCCATCACCCGGCCCCAGCGGGTCTCCACCCCGATAATGCCGACGATGATCTCCGGCGGCACCCCGTAGATCTGCTCCGCCCGGTTCAGCTCGCTTGCGTATTCACGCCAGAAGTTGACGCCGTTTTGCACGTTGTCGGGGGTGATGAACTTGGCGCGATAGCGGTTCCAGGCACCGGTCGGGCCGGTGGGCTTGGCGGTGGTCGGCGCCTGGGCATCCATCAGGCGGATGATCCAGTCGTAACGCTCTGCCTGTGCCAGCACCTGATGCAGCTGGGCGCTGTCAAAACCGTGCTTCTCGACCATCTTCTGGACGAATCTGTCCACATTGGCGCGATTGGCGAAGTCCCCTTTGCTAATCCCCTGGCTGTAAACGGGGCTGCGCGACGGCGTCTGGTTGATAAAGGCGCTGTTGGGCTGTGGTTTGACCACAGGCTTGGGCGCCGGGGCGCTGCTGCAGCCACCGAGCAGGGGGAATAACGACAGAGTGAGAAGAGAGGCAAGGCGACGCATAGGGTTCTCAAAGAGACTGAAAAAAAGTGCCGTCATGGTAAAACATTGTCATCCCCGTGCAAGTGTTCCGTGTGTCTTGTTTACCGCCAATTCATCGAGCGATGGATTAGCTCTCCGGTGAGGGCGGCGCGGTTCAGCGCTGGGGGTGACGCAGTGTGTGGTAGCCGCTCCAGAGCCGGGTCAGGGTGGTGATGAGGCAGAGCAGGGCAAAGCCGTAGGCAAGCGGGGCGAAGGCGGCAGGCCACAGGCACATCAGCACAAAGAGGGCGATGGTCTCGCTCCCCTCGGTGAGGCCGCCCAGATAGTAGAGGGACTTGTGGTGGTAGACCGGATTGTCGATCCCCCGCTTGCCCGCCATGATGGCAAACGCCAGAAAGCTCGAACCTGTGCCCATAAAGGCAAACAGCAGGGTGGCGGCGGGCAGCGCATTAGCGGGGGCGGCAAGGGCAAAGCCCAGCACCACGGCGGCGTAGAAGATAAAGTCGAGCGTGATGTCGAGAAAGCCGCCGCAGTCGGTGATGCCGGTTTCCCGCGCCACGGCGCCATCGAGCCCGTCCAGCAGCCGGTTGAGCAGGATGGCCGCGAGTGCCCACTGATAGCCGCCAAAGGCCAGCAGCGGCAGCGCCAGCATGCCGATGGCAAAGCCGGTGAGGCTCACCTGATTGGCACTGATCCCCGCACGGCAGAGCGGTTTGGCAAGCTGGGTGAGGGGGCTGCGGATCACGGGGATCAGATGGCGATCAAACAAGGTGAACATTCCTCGGTTAACAGTGGCATTCGGTGAGGTTGAGTATGGTGCCCGGCGCGTCTTCCGCATCGTGGGTCACCAGGATGGCAGGGATGGCCAGCGCCTTGATCTGCGCGAACACCAGTTCGCGAAAAGCGGCCCGCAGCGGCTTGTCGAGGCGGGAGAAGGGCTCGTCCAGTAGCAGGGCGTCGGGTTCCGCCAACAGCGCCCGCAGCAGGCTGACCCGCGCCCGCTGACCCCCTGACAGCAGCTGCGGCAGCTTGTCAGCCTGATCCACCAGCGCGACCTGCGTTAACGCTGTCAGTGCCTTTTCCCGCCGAGCGTATTTTCCCTTGATGGTCGCAGGCATACCGAACATCAGGTTCTCCGCCACCGTCAGATGGTCGAACAGCAGGTCATCCTGAAACAGCATGCCGATGCGCCGCGCTTGCGCAGGCAAGGTGTTGAGTGGCCGCTCGCCGAGCCTTACCTCCCCCTCCAGCCGGATCGGGCCGCTATCTGTCTGCGCGCCGGGCAGTACCCCGGCCAGCCCCGCCAGCAGGGAGCTTTTACCGCAGCCGCTTGGCCCCATCAGGGTCAATACCTCGCCGGGGGCCACTTGCAGGGCGGGCAGCGAGAGCAGCAGATTTTCATCAAGGTAAAGCCGAAGAGGCGTGGTGCTCAGCATATGGCTGTTTCCATCGTGAGAGTTCATCGTGAGCCGCCCCCCTTGAGCGCCGGATTGATCCGCGCCGGCAGCCAGAGTGCCAGCAGATAGATAACGAGCGGCAGCAGCAGTTGCAGCAGGCCGTAGAGCCCCGCCAGCCGCCGGTTTAGGCCGCTGCCGATGGCCACCGCTTCGGTGGTGATGGTGACCACTCTGCCAGCCCCAAACAACAGGGTTGGCAGATACTGGGCCAAACTCACCGCCGCCCCGACGCCGAAGGCAAACAGCAGCGGGCGCGCCAGCAGCGGCGCTTTCACCTGCCTCCAGGCTCGCCATGGCGTAGCCCCCAGCAGCAGGGCGCTCTGGGTGATCCGCGGATCGAACTGGCGATAGGGGCCGTGCAGGCAGAGATAGACATAGGGAAAGACGAACAGCTGCTGGCTCCAGAGCACCCATCCCCAGCCAATGCCGCTGCTTATCGAGCCATGTGCAAGCCAGTCCAGCCCGAGCCGGATGCCAAACAGCAGGCTCGCCTGCGGCAGCAACAGCGGCAGGCAGATAAGCCAGAGCGGCCAGGGGCGGCGGCCGGCTTGTGCCTCCAGACTGCACACCGCCATCATCAGTGCCAGCAAGCCGCTCGTCAGCGCCAGCAGCGCGCTGGTTGTCAGCAGCGGCAGCAGTGTTGGCAGCAGATCCAGCCAGTAGTGGCTGCTCCACTGGCTGGGCCAGAGGGTGGGAAAGGGCCAGCGGCGCGCCAGCGACCAGAGTAGCAGGGCCGCCAGCACCGCCAGATTGAGGATGATCAGGGTCAATGCAAAGCCTGCTGCTAGCCGGTTGGCAAAGGAGTGGGGCGCCGCCCGTTTGCCATCGAGCCAGCAGCCTTTGCCCACCTCTTGATGAAGCCACTCCAGTAATCTGAACAGGGCGATGAGCAGCGCCGTGATGGCGAGCAGCAGCAGGGCGCCGCTGGCGGTGGCGCCGCGCCAGAGCAGATCCGGGTCCTGATACCAAAGCCACAGCCTTACCGCCAGCGGGGCGGGGGCATCGGGCCCGAGCAACTGGGCGAGATCCACCACCGCCACTCCATAGGCTGCCACCGCATAGATGGGCAGGCGCAGTGCTGGCCAGAGCGCCGGCAGCAGCAGGCGCCACCAGACCTGGGGGGCGCTGAAACCGAGGCTCGCCCCCAGCCACTGCTGGCGTGCCAGCTGGATGGGTTGCTGTGCGGCCATGGCCATCAGCAGCAAAAAGGGGGTCTCTTTGAGAACGAGCAGTGCAATCAGCCCGAGCCCCCAAGGGTCGCGAATGGTCTGCCAGTCGGGAGGCAGTTCAAACCCGGTCAGAGCTGGCGAGACGAGTCGCAGCAGCCAGCCGGAGGGGGCGAGCAGAAAGGCAAAACCGATGGCAAAGGCGACGTGGGGCATGGCCAGCATGGGCGAGAGCAGACGACGGAGCAGCCCGAAAGCCCGGCTGTCGCTGTGGGCCAGTAGCAGGGCGGTCAACAGCAGGCTGCCGAGGGTTGAGGCGGCGCCAATCCACAGGCTCAGCGCAGCGGAGTGCCAAAGACCGGATTGGGCGAGCAGCAAGGCGAGATGAGAGGCGGTCATCCCCTCCGCCAGCAGTTGCCACAGCCCCGCCAGCAATGGGATGACGAAGAGCGCCAGATAAATGACCGCCATCCCCGCACGCATAGTGGGGTGGCGTGTCAACCGGCTCCACGGTCGGGAGCGGGCAAGCGGGTGACCAGCGGCACTCATCAGTGACCGTAACGCTCGGCCCAGGCTGCTTCCAGCTTGAGCTGCCAGCTGGGGTGAGGCTCGGCCACCGCTTTGAAGCGCAGTGCCGGTTGCCCTTTGGCGGGGTCAGGCAGGGCATCGGCCCGCAGCACGCTGGGATCACCCCAGAAGGCCGGATTGGCCTTGCGCGCCTGCGCTGTCGGGCTTAGCAGGAAGTTGGCCACCACCTTGGCCCCGGCGCGGGCACTGGCGTTGAAGGGGATGGCGAGAAAATGGCTGTTGGTGAGCGCGCCTTTGCTCATGGCCACTGCCTCCACGCTGGGGGGCAGGGCACCAATCTGGGCAGCGCTTTGCGCCTCCTGCGGGTTGAAGCTGATGGCCATGGCCAGTTCGCCATCATCGAGCAGCTGGCGGGTTTCGGCGGCGCTGGTGGGGAACAGCTTGCCCTTGCGCCAGAGTGCCGGGTGCAGCTCATCGAGCCAGGCCCAGAGCGGTGCTGTGAGCTTGGTAAAGTCGCTCTCGGTCGCCTCCCGATAGAGGGGGGCGGGATCCGGGGTCAACTCCAGCAGGATCTGCTTGAGAAAACTGGAGCCATGGAACTGGGGCGGTTTCGGATAGGTGAAGCGGCCGGGATGGGCCTTGGCCCATGCCAGCAGGGCTGCTGCCGAGGTGGGTGGGCTGGCGACCTCTTCGGTGTCGACCATCAGATTGAGCTGGCCGATGCCCCAGGGGGCTTCCAGCCCTTCTACCGGCAGGGTGAAGTCCTCACTCACCGGCAGGCTGCTGTCGACCAGCGCCATGTTGGGTAGCTCGGCGGTAAAGGGCGCGCCGAGCAGTCCCTGCTCCTTGAGCGCCTTGAAATTCTCGCCGTTGACCCAGAGCAGGTCGATGGGGCCGCCAGCTTGCTTGCCCGCCTGCTTGTTGGCCAGCAGCTGGCTGACGCTCTGGGCGATATCATCCACCTTCACCTGCACCAGCTTGACCTGATAGTCGCGCGCCAGCTCCTGCCCGGCCCACACCAGATAGGCGTTGATCTCCGGGCTGCCGCCCCAGGCGTTGAAGTAGACGGTCTGCCCCTTCGCCTCCTCAAGGGTCTGTTGCCAGTTGCCGTCTGGATTGGCCGCCAACAGCGAGCCGCTGGCGAGCAGTGGCAGGGCGCACAGCAGGGCGTTAAGTCGCTGTTTGAGCCAAGAGTTGCGGTGCGAGTTGAGGTGTGAGCCGAGCAGTGAGAATGGCTTGAGCATAAATGTTTCCCTGATTGTCAGGCGCCACGGCGCCAGCGGTGATAACGGGCCAGCAACGCCAGCATCCGAGTGGGCTGGTGGGCCCGTTTCCATTCACCCGCCACATATTTGTTCCCCTCCATCAGGGTGGGATAGGCGTGAATGGTGCCGAGGATCTTGCCTAGGCCGAGGCGGTGACGCATGGCGAGCACGAACTCGGCAATCCGCTCACCGGCGTGAGTGCCCACTATGGTGGCGCCAAGGATAGTATCCTTGCCCGGGATGGTGAGCACCTCGACAAAACCGTGGCGCTCGCCATCGGCGATGGCGCGATCCAGCTCGGCCAGCTCGAAGCGGGTCGCCTCGAAGGGAATCCCCTGCGCTTCGGCCTCCTTGCGATTGAGGCCGACCCGGGCAATCTCCGGCGTGGTGTAGGTGGCCGCCGGAATGACCCGATAGTCGGCCCGAAAGCGCTTGAACTGGCCAAACAGGGCATTGACCGCCGCATACCAGGCCTGATGGGCTGCGAAGTGGGTGAACTGGTAAGGGCCCGCTACGTCTCCCACCGCCAGTATGCTGGGGAAGTTGGTGGTGAGGAAGCCATCGACCGCTATGGTGCCGCGGGGGGCCAGCTCGACCCCCAACGCTTCGAGCCCGAAGCCGCTGACGTTGGCGACCCGCCCCAGTGCCAGCAGCAGTTGATCCCCTTCCACCACCTGTGTCTCATCGCCACGGCGCAGTTGCAGCCGGATGGGGAGATCCCCCTTGGCTGCGGGCAGATAGTCGGCTCGCTCGGCGCACCAGCCGGTGAGCACCCGCACGCCGTCGTGGGCCAGCTGTTCCGCCAGCAGCTCGGCCACCTCCCGCTCTTCACGGGGCAGCAGCTGATCCGAGAGCTCGACCAAGGTAACGGGCACCCCTAGCATGGCAAAACTCTGGGCCAGCTCGCAGCCGATGGGGCCGCCGCCCAGCACCAGCAGGCGGCGCGGCGGGGTGCGCAGCTGCCAGAGGCTATCCGAGGTGAGGTAAGGCACCTGATCCAGCCCCGGCAGCTTGGGCACCAGCGGTCGGGCGCCGGTGGCGATGACGATATGGCGGCTGGCAAGGCGCTGGCCGTTAACCTCCACCTCCCAGGGAGAGACCAGCCGCGCCTCCCCTTCGATGCATTCCACTCCAAGCCCCTGATAGCGTTCGATGGAGTCGTGTGGCTCGACCTCCTTGATAACCTCAGCCACCCGCGCCATCACCGCCGCAAAATCGGCGCGGGAGTGGCTTGGGCTAAAGCCCAGCTCGTCGGCTTTACGCTGCTCTGCGGCAAAGCGGGCGCTTCGGATCAGCGCCTTGGAGGGGACGCAGCCACTGTTGAGGCAATCGCCCCCCATCTTGTGCTTCTCGATGAGCGCCACCTTGGCCTTCACCGCTGCCGCGATATAGCTGGTGACCAGTCCACCGGCACCGGCACCGATCACCAGCAGGTTGTAGTCATAGCGAGCGGGTTTGCGGTAAGGGGCGAGTTGGCGCCGCAGCGCGAGGTGCGCGGTCAATTTCTTGACCAGCCAGGGCATCAGCCCCAGCAGGGTCAGCGCCACCATCAGGCCGGGGGAGAGGATATTGCCGGTGCTGGTTAACTGGCCAAGCTCGCTGCCCGCCAGCACGTAGACGAAGGTGCCGGGCAGCATGCCAAGCTGGCTGACCCAGTAGTAGGTGCTGACTCTGATGGGGGTGAGCCCCATCAGCAGATTGACCAAAAAGAAGGGGAAGATGGGGATGAGGCGCAGGCTCAGCAGATAGAAGTCCCCCTCCTTCGCCATGCCAGACTGAAAGGTGGCCAGCTTGTCGCCAAAGCGGGCGGTGACCCAGTCGCGCAGCAGAAAACGGGCGCTGAGAAAGGCCAGGGTTGCGCCTATGCTGCTGGCGAAGGAAACCAGCAGCAGCCCCCATGCAACGCCGAACACCGCGCTGCCACCCAGGGTGAGCAGGCTGGCGCCGGGCAGGGAGAGAGCGGTGCTCAGCACATAGATAAGCACGAACAGCAGGCTGGCCGAGACAAAGTGGCTGTCGACCCATTGCGCCACTGCCGCCTGCTGGGCCTGCAAGGCGTCCAGAGTGAGGTAACGGCCAAGATCGAGGGCAAAAAAGGCGCCGATAAGGCCCCCCATTACCAGTGCAAGCAGCAGGCGGGTCCGGTTCATCAGGCGTCCTTGCTGTCTGGCTGGGCAGGGCGTTCCGGTTGCACCGGCAGCTGGCAGAAGCCCTGCGGCGCGATATCGAGGGCGGCGTTGAACTTGGCCGACATGTTCTGGAATGCGATAAGGCCGGTCAGCTCCACCATAGCGTCGTCGTCGAACCAGGGCTTGAGGCGGGCCGCCTGCTCATCGCTCACCCCATCGAGGCCGGTCATCGCTTCTGTGTAGTCGAGCACTGCTTTTTCCCGCTCGTCAAACAAGGGGCTTTCGCGCCAGTTGGCCAGCGCCTCCACCTTCTCGCTGGAGCCCGCTCGCTTTACCAGGGTCATGGCGTTGATGTCGACACAGAAGCGGCACCAGTTGAGCTGGGAGACCCGCACCGTCACCAGAGAGCGCAGCACGGGATCGATGGGAGAGCGCTTGCGGTTGATGACGCCATAGAGGGTGGCGACGGCGGCAAAGAGGCGCGGCGAGCGGCCCCAGCACTTGCCCGGAATAAGTACCTGACCATAGTTGCGCTTCTGCAGCCAGAAAAAGGGGCGGATAAACCAGGCATATTCCCGGTCGGGTTTGACCTCAACGCGCATCAGTTACCTTCTTGTTGTTTCACACTTACGGTTTCAAATTGGGTTTGTAGGCCTGACCAAGGCGCTCGTTCAGGCGGATCAGGAAATCCTCGATCCGCGCCCGGTTGGCGCCCAGATCGCTTTGTCCCTGACGGGAGGCTGATCGCATATCGATGCGGGTCTCTTTGGGGCCAGCAAAGACCCGCAGCGCCACATCATCCTGAAAGCCGAACCAGCCGGTGGTAACCACCGCATCCAGACCATCCGGGCTGGGTCGCACCTGCCAGCCCAGCTCCTGCATCAGTTCGTTGGCTTCAATCAGCACTTCGGCAGGAGAGGCCCTGGTAAAGAGAGGACCGGGTTTTGCCTCAACTGCTTTCAGCGGTGCGCTATTAATTGGCAGATCCTGCGCCGTTCTGAGCTCTGCCGCCCAGCGTAACTGGGGGGGATTGTAGGGATCTGTGCTCACATCGTTGATCAGCGGCATGCGCAGCGCCTGTGCCACAAAGGTCAGCGGCAGCAGCAGTGGCAAGGCGCCAAAGCCGCTGGCATAGCGGTTACGGCTCCAGGGCAGGCGTACCAGCAAGATCAGGGAGACAAGGGCTCCGATGAGACAGATCGCAAAACCGATCCACCAGGGCCAGAGATGAAAGCGGCTGCCGAGGGCGCCAGCGAGCGGGAGTAACCAGGCCAGCAGGGGCCACAAGCAAGAGCGGGGCATAGCACGGGATCCATCGTCGAATGTGGACAATGCCGAGAAGGATAAACTTAATTGCCTGATAACGTTAGTAAATTGATGAGCGTTTGGCGTGGTTTTGGCCAGTTTTGCGAGGGGAATGCATAGGGAGGTGAAGCCCGCCTGAGGGGAGCTTCACCGAGAAGATGGTCAGTTGCGATGACTTAGTTGCGATAGAGCACTTTGATCAGGTGAAAGCCGAACTTGGTGCGCACCGGCCCCAGCACCTTGAGCAGTTCACCCTTGAAGACGGCATCGTCGAAGGGCTTGACCATGTCCCCCTTGTTGAACTCCCCCAGATCGCCGCTGCGTTTTGCAGAAGCGCAGGTAGAGAAGCGCTTGGCCATCTGGCCGAAGTCGGCTCCCTTCTCGATCTTCTCCTTGATCTCCAGACACTGTTTTTCGGTCTTGACCAGAATGTGCTGGGCACAGGCTTTTTTCATCGGGGCGCTCCTGGGAGTGATGGCGAAGGTTGTTAACGCCAAGGGTGGTAGCAAATCGGGGCGCAAGAGTACCCCAATTTGCCACCGGCGTCAGCCATCACAGCCCTCCATTTACCGGCGATCGTCAGCCTTGTTATTGGCGAGCGCGGGTGGCCAGCACGGCGCGGGGGCGCGCTTGCCAGATGATCTCCAGCCCGAGCAGGGCGTAGAGGCTCCAGATGGCCAGCGGATTGAGCCACTCCCCCCCCAGTTGCAGGGTCATCAGAGCGCAACCTGCCAGCAGCAAGGTGATCCCCGGCAGCCGCCAGTGGGCGGGCAGGGGGGCCAGCAGCGCCATCGCCAGCAAAATGCCGAGGCCAAACGGCAGGTTCAGGGCGGTAAAGGCCAGCGCCTGCTGGCCACTCATGCCGGTCAGCAGGGCCAGCAGGGCGCTGCAACAGGCGAGGAAGGTGATGAACTCGAGACGATCGGCAATATAGTCAGCCATCTGTTCGCTACGTGCATGCATGATGTGTCTCCTTCAGTTGATGGTTCAAGTGTGAGGGAGGGACGTCTGCAAAGGCAGCGGGATAATTCGATTGCGCTGAACGAGCAATTCTTAATCACCCGCTACGGCGGGCTTTGGCGTGTGCCGGGCCTGTTAAACGGTGAGGGTGGGGCTATGCCGACAAACTCTGTCGTGGTGGGTTTCTGGTTGCAAAGAGAGGAGGAGAGGTGACAAATGGTGCCTGATGGTGGGGTGAGCCTTATTCAGGGCAGGTCAATTCGCTTCCATCGGGAAAGCGGGCGGCGTCATTGTCAGCAAAATGTGTGATTTGTGGTCAACCTCTTAAAAGATATGGTGAATTTGCCAATGGCGCCGCGCTGTCGCTGGCCGATGCCTATGTTAGGATAAGGTTCGCCATTTTTCTGGCGCGCATTTTTGTGTCACGGCCATGCACTGCATGGCGTGCTGCGCCGCATTCGGGGTTGGCCCGAAAGGGCGCCGGTTTCCTTCACCACAGATTCAGGAATATTGACCTTTGACAGGATGCATTTCATCCCTGCTGGCAGGGCGTTCACTGTCTGGCTCTGCCTTTCGCCGCGGCCTGCGGGTTCTGGGGGTGGGCCTGTTGCTGTCGCTGCTGGCTTCGCCCGCGTTTGCTGCCAAGCTCACCTATCAGGTCAAGGGGTTGAAAGGGGAGAACAAGGATAACGTTGAAGCCTACCTCAATGCCCTGCCGGTCTATCAGGAGCGGCAATACCGCCCGGCCCGCGCAAAAATTACCGAGAGCGTGCAAAAGGCGCTGCAGGTATATGGCTACTACCAGCCGAAAATCACCCTGAGTCGCGACAAGAAAACCCCGTCCAAAGTGGTGATTGAGGTGGATAAAGGGGAGCCGGTCATCGTCTCCCGCCTCGATATTCTGCTGGAGGGGGATGCGGGCAGCGACGAGCTTTACAGCGCCCTGCTGGACAAGTTGCCCCTCAAAGAGGGCGAGCCCCTCAACCACGCCAAGTATGAATCCATCAAGGCGGATCTGGGCAGCCTCGGGCTGGCCCGTGGTTACTTTGATGCCAAGCTGACCAAGAGTCAGGTCAAGGTGTTTCCGGACAAGGGGACGGCGGAGATCTTTATTCTGTTCGAATCGGGCCATCGCTACCGTTTTGGCGAGATCCGCTACGATGCCACCCCCGAAGCGCTTCACCTTATTCGCCCGCTTATCAACATCAAGAGCGGCGACCCCTATCTCGCCATCCGTCTGGCCGAGATGTCGCAGGATGTCTCCTCCACCAAGCTGTTCCGTCAGGTAGATATCAAGCCGGTATTGAGCGAGGCGAGCAACTATCGGGTTCCCATTGCGGTGACGCTGGATAACCGGGTCGATCACGAAATCGAGACCGGTATCGGTTATGCCACCGACGTAGGCCCGCGGATGAGTGCCACCTGGGAGAAGCCCTGGGTCAACCGCTATGGTCATCGTCTGTTTGCCACCGCCAAGGTGTCGGCGCCGGAGGCAGAGCTCAGCTTCGACTATCAGATCCCGGTGGGCAACCCGCTGCGGGACTACTACTCCATCCAGACCGGCTACCAGTACAAGGACAACAACGATACCCGCTCCGATCTCACCACTATCGGTGTGCACCGCTGGACGCGGCGGCCGGAGAGCTGGGATCGGGACGTCTTTATCCGGCTGGAGAACGAGATCTATACCCAGGGTGCCGACGAGGGGAACAGCTTGCTGCTGATCCCCGGGGTCTCCTGGTCCCGGCTGCGGGTGCGCGGCACCCTGGTGCCCGATTGGGGGGATCGCCAGCAGCTGACGCTGGAGTTCTCCGATCCCAGATGGGGCTCCGACATCAGCTTTATGCGGGTGTGGGGGCGCAGCAAGTGGCTGCGAACTCTTGGCGATAACCACAGATTCCTGATGCGGGCCGAGCAGGGGGCCATCATAGGTGACAGCTTCTCGTTGGTGCCGCCGTCTTTGCGCTTCTTTACCGGTGGCGATCAGACGGTGCGCGGCTTTGGTTACGAGAGCATCTCCCCCACCGGGCCGGATGGCAAGCTGACTGGTGGCCGCTACACCAGCGTGGCCAGTCTGGAATACAACTACCGCTTCAGCGAGAAGTGGCTGGGGGCCATGTTTGTGGATGGCGGCACCTCCACCACCGATTACAGTGAGCCCTGGAAAATAGGTACCGGCGTCGGTGTGCGCTGGGTCACCCCCATCGGTCAGGTCAGGTTGGATCTGGCGGTCGGGGTATCGGAAGAGGACAAGCCCTTGCGGCTGCATTTCGCATTGGGGCCTGAATTATGATGTTGTCTAAACGCTTTTTTCTTTGGCCGCTGCGGCTGTATCTTGCGCGGGGGTCTGCATTGTGATCTGGCTAAAACGTATTTTTCTCTGGCTGATGGGGCTGGTGTTCCTGCTGCTCATCGGCGTCAGCCTGCTGGGCTTTACCCATCAGGGCAACAAGTGGTTGTGGCAACAGGCCAAGGGAGCGCTTCCTTCTCTTAAGGGGGAGCTGGTGGCGGGTCAGCTTGGCTATGGCTGGACCCTGGAAGGGGTGGGCTGGCAGGATGAGCTGGTGGATGTCACGGTGGATCGCGCCGTGCTCGACTGGGATCTCGGCAAGTTGCTGCAGGGCAAACTCTGGATCAAATCGCTTGAAGTGACTCATCCGGTGGTGAAGGTGGCCGACTCGGAGCCTGCACCGGAAGAGCCTTCCGAACCCTTTGTCTGGCGCCCGCTGCCACTCAAAATTCAGGTCGACAGCCTCAAGGTGGCCGATCTCGATCTGGCGGTGCCCGGCGTGGCCGTGACCCTGGGGTCCCTCGATATCGGCGCCACCCTCAACCGCAAGGGGCTGATTGTACGCGGCCCGGTGCTCGATAACCTGAAGGTGACGCTGGATGACGCGGCACCCTCCAACACAGCCAAATCCGCCAAGCAGCCGGCCGCTAACGAGAAGCAAGCCGGTGCTGCGGTGGCGCGCAACGACAAGGCCAGCGCCAAGACAGCCAAACAGGGTAAAGGGACGCCAGCTGCGAATACGGCAAAGGCAGCCCCCATTCTCCTGCCCGCCATTCACCTTCCTTTCCCCATCCAGCTGGAAGGGGTCAGTGCGACCCGGGTGCAATATAAGCAGGGCGAGCTGATCGAAGGGCTCGACAAGCTGCTGCTGTCGGCCACTGCTGCCGACGATCGCATCGAGCTGCGCGAGCTCTCGCTGCGCCACGCCATGGCCGATCTGGCGCTCAAGGGACACATCCAGCTCAGTGACGACTACCCGCTGGCGGTGACGCTGGATGCCAAGGCCCGCAAGGGGCTGCTGGATGGCGAGCTGCAGGGTGAGCAGGCCACGCTGGCGCTGAACGGTTCGGTTGGCAAGCTGGGGTTGGCGTTGTCGGCCAAGGGGCCGGTTGCCGCCAATCTCAAGGGCTCGCTGGCCGCCCTCGACCCGGATCTCCCTTTTGATCTGGCCCTCGACTGGAAGAGCCTCGATTGGCCTCTTCACAAGCCAGCCAAAGATGAGCCGAGCTATCGGCTGGACAAAGGGAGCCTGACTGCCAAGGGCAAGCTCTCCGGCTACCAGTTTGCCCTCAATACCTCCGGCAAGGGGACCGATGTCCCCCCCTTCAAGCTCGCGCTGGACGGCAAGGGGGATCTGGAGCGGCTCAGCAAGATCGCCTTGCAGCTCAACGCCCTCAAGGGGGAGCTCAAACTCGATGGCAAACTCGCCTGGAACAAGGGGGTTGAGTGGCAGGGGACCACACTGTTCAAGGGGATCAATCCGGCCGAGCTGCTGCCCGAGCTGAAAGGGACGCTGGCCGGTGAGCTGGAGAGCCGTTTCGTGATGAACGAGGCGGGCCACTGGGAGCTGAAACTGCCCAAGCTCAAGGTGGATGGCAAGCTCAACCAGTATCCGTTGGCCCTCAAGGGGGAGCTCAGCGGTAACGACAAGATGGAGTGGCAGATCCCAGCGCTCTCGCTGCAAAGTGGCCCCAACCAGTTGCAGGCCAAGGGCAGTATCAGCAGCGCCCAGTGGAAGCTCGATGCCAACCTGCAGGCTCCCCAGCTGGGGGGCATCTATCCTGGCCTGAAAGGGGATATCAAGGGACAGGTGAAAGTCAGTGGCAATCAGCAGACGCCAAAAATCGATGCGGATCTGGCCTCCGACCGGCTCTACTATGCCGGCACCGACCTGAAGGGTATTAGCCTCAAGGGCAATGTGGCGATCGGTGCCAAACCGGCCGGTGAGCTCGCGTTGTTGGTGGCGCAGCTGAAACAGGGGGATACCAAGCTCAGCCAGCTGGCCTTGAACCTCAGCGGCGATATCAGTCAGCATCTGTTGACCCTGACCATGAAGGGTGACCCTGTTGCGGCCAACCTCAAACTGGGTGGCGGCGTGCGCGGGGATCACTGGCGCGGGGCGCTCTCCGAGTTGCGGCTGAAAACCCCGCTGCGCCGTTGGGACTTGAGCTCCCCCTGGGCGCTGGATCTCGATCTGCCGCGTCAGCGGCTGGCGATGGGAGATCTCTGCCTCGGCTCCCAGGGGGCCAGCCTCTGCGTCAAGGGGAGTCAGGTCTCCGCTGCCCAGGGCACTCTGGAGTTTGCTTTGAGTGAGTTTGATCTCAAGCGGCTGCGCCCCTGGTTGCCGGACAACTTCCGCTGGCAGGCGATGCTCTCGGCCGATGGGCGTGCCAGCTGGCGTGGCAATCAGCCGACCCTGCATGCGGTGGTGCGTACCACGCCGGGCACTTTTGTGGCAGATGGTCTCAAGACCGACTATCAGCAGCTGGCTCTGGCCCTTGATTTCGAGCGGCAGCAGGCGGCCATTCGCCTCGATTTTGCCTCCAAACAGATCGGCAATATCGATACCGATCTGCTGATCAGGGAGCCCGCCGGTCGCGGTCTGCTCGGTGGTCAGCTCAAGTTTGACGATCTCAAGCTCAATACCTTTGCGCCGCTAATCCCTGAGGTGCGCTCCCTGCAAGGGATCATCTCCGCCGATGCCCGTTTCGACGGCACGCTGGCGGCCCCCCTGCTGTTTGGCCAGCTCAACCTGCGTGATGGTGAAGTGCAAACTCACTCTGACATGGTGACCCTGACCAAGCTGGTGACCCGCCTCAAGATCGAGGGCAACCGCGCCGAGCTAGATGGCTCCATGCTGGTGGGCAAGGGGCCGCTGGCGTTGGGCGGCTGGCTCAGCTGGGCCAAGATGCCGGTCAGCGGCAGTCTCACCATTCAGGGCAAGGATCTGGAAGCGCAATATCCGGGCATGGGCCGGGTCAGAGTCTCGCCCGATATCGCCGTGTCATTGGGAGAGGAGACCCGCATTACCGGTCAGGTGGATATTCCCTGGGCGCGCATTCTGGTCAAGAGCCTGCCGGATTCGGCGGTGGCGGTCTCTGATGATGTGACCGTGGTCTATGATGATCTGCCTCCGGCTCCCAAGCAGGCGAGCCTGCCGCTGGCGATGAAGGTGGCGATCCGCCTTGGCAACGATGTGAAGCTTGATGCCATGGGGCTGAAGACCGATGTCTCCGGCGGTCTCAATATCCGTCAGGATCCCGAGAAACCGCTGGCAGGCAACGGCCAGCTGGTGCTGACCAATGGCCGTTTCAAGGCCTATGGTCAGAACCTCATCATCAAGGAGGGGCGGATCCTCTTCTCCGGTCCGCTGGATCGGCCGTTCCTCAACATCGAGGCCAACCGGGATCCCGATACCATCGAGGGTCAGGTGACGGTCGGGGTGCGGGTGACTGGCCCTGCGAGCAAGCCTGAAATCACTGTCTACTCCGAACCGCAGATGGCGCAGTCGGAACAGCTCTCCTATCTGCTGCGTGGCAAAGGGTTGCAGACTGGCGGTGAGGATGGCGGTTTCAACGGTCTGCTGGTGGCCGGTGCGGTGAGTCAGGCCAACGGCGTGGTGTCGAGTATCGGCGAGTCGCTCGGGATGAGCGATGTCTCCCTCGATACCGCGGGCAGTGGTGACAACACCCAGGTGACTCTGTCGGCCTATCTGCTGCCGGGTTTGCAGTTCCAGTACGGGGTCGGGGTCTTCAGTCCCATCGCCGAATTCAAGCTGCGCTACGAGGTATTGCCAAGGCTCTATCTGCAAGCGATGAGCGGGGTGGCTCAGGCGGTCGATATCTTCTATCGCTTTACTCTGTAACGCTTCATCCCGTAACAGGGCTGATATGAACGTAAACGGGAGGCGCAGACCTCCCGTTTTTTATTGCGCGATTGGCTGCAGGCAAACAGCGATAAGGGGCTGGAGGGCAGAGGAATAACGGATTGGGCAGACCAGAAATGCGAAAACCCGGCGCCAGGCCGGGTTTTCTGAATGATGGTGGAGGGAGAAGGATTCGAACCTTCGAAGGCAGAGCCGTCAGATTTACAGTCTGATCCCTTTGGCCGCTCGGGAACCCCTCCACGGGGTATTGCTTTCAACTTGTCGCACTTGAGAAATGGTGGAGGGAGAAGGATTCGAACCTTCGAAGGCAGAGCCGTCAGATTTACAGTCTGATCCCTTTGGCCGCTCGGGAACCCCTCCACAAGTGCGAGGCGCATACTAACAGATCTTCCGGTTTTGTGAACCCCCAAGCAGGATTTTTCCATTAAAAGAATTGGATTTGTGGCCGATAACCAGTGAAATCGCCATTTTCGAGAGTTATCTCATGCTGCCCAGTTCAACCCGTAATCACCTGCTCGTTGATGAGGGCCAGTTGGGGCAGCGCCTCAACCGTGACCTGCAGCATGGGGATCGGGCTGATTTCCGGCTGCATCTGGCCCTGCTGACCGATGCGGTGGAGGAGCAGCCCTGGTTTGATGCCAAACCGGCGGCCACTTCCCAGAGCCGTGACTGGCGTCTGCACTTTGATCTGCGACCGGCAGAGGTGCTGGTGGCTGAAGGGGTGGGGAGTGACTGCAGTGCCATCAATGAGCGGCTGCAGCAGGGGGGAAGCATGGTGGATGTGCGGCTCTGGCTGGTGCTGCAAACACCGCCGCTGGCGGTCAAACAGCCACTGCTCGATGAGGCTGTCTACGACAACCTGTCACCGCTGGCGCGGGAGCGGTTGCAAGGAAAGCTGGCCGATATGCCGAGGCAGGAAGATCCGCTGGTATTGCTGCCGATCCTCGACCGTTTGCAAGAGGGGGTGGATACCCGGTTGCACTGGCTCAGTTGATGGCGCCTGTTCACTGGTGTAATGCTGTGCTTGTCGGCAAATCACAGGCAACAAAAAGGCGGGTGACCCCGCCTTTATGCTCTTTAGAATTTTTAGCCTTGCGGCATGCTATCAAGCGTCAGCTTCATCCGGTTGCGGCTGCTCTTTGAGCGCGGCATTGGCACGACGGGCAATCGGCTTTTCGGTGTGACGGTTGAGTTGGCGCTCCAGTTTTTGCCCCAGTTCGTTGATGGCGGCGTAGAGATCCTCATGCTCTGCCTGGGCAAACAGTTTGCCGTTGGGGATGCCAGCACTAGCTTCGACAGTGAACATCAGACGCTCTTTGGAAACAATCACATGGGGTGTGATGAGAGGCACCTGAAGACGTTCGAGCTTTTCAAAACGGGATTCGATGCGCTCGCGGATAGCCGGGGTGATGTCGATGATTTTGCTGGTAATTTCGATTTTCATATTGGCCCCCTTCGGGTCGTCTTGCTTGTGTCTCACCTTCAGATTACTCATTGGTAAAGATTGAAATGTGATCCATGTCACATAACCTTCCCTTGGCTATTCAGCAACTTATAAATTGTGATCTTTTCCGGTTTCGTGCCAAAAACAGCTTGAGCTCCATGAAACTGGCAGGCAGTATGACGGGAATAGGATCGTTTCTGTCCCTTCTTGGCAGCACTTCGTGTCGACCTCATGTCCGGTTTTCACTGCTTGATATCGCATGTTTGTACTCTTCCCTCGCAACCTCTGATCTGATGAGCGGCAGGGGGCGTTGCTATGCCTGATTGGACATCAAACGTGGTTGGTTGTTGTGTTGGAGTGGTAAATGAAGCAGCAGGCCACGCAAGTCATGTGGTTTTTCGATCGGCAACATGATCAGTGGAGTCTCTCTGATCAGGGGGCCTACCAGCAGTGGCAAGGGGAGGGCAATCATCCCTGGGCCGCTCGCCTGTTACCGGAAGATGAGGCAGGCTTTGCCGACTTTCTCGTCCGGCTTCATGAATCGTATCTGCCCGAGCAGTTTATCGGCCATCTGAAAGATGATCAGGGGCAGCTCAACCATGTGCTCTGGAGCGGCCAGTTTGTGCCCACCCAGCAGATCTGCTGTGGCTGGCTGGCCCCTCTTGATACCGCCAACAGTGCGGTCTCCTCCCTCAACCTCTCGCTGCCATTGCTGCAAACCACCCTGCTCACCCAGTTGGCGCAGGCGCTCTCTGCCCGCACCGGGCTCGATTTCTTCAATACCCTGGTCAGCCAGCTGGCCCATATCCTCAAGGTGGATGCGGTCTGGGTGGGTGAGTTGTGCGGTGCAGATCGGGTCAAAGTGCTGGCTGCCGACGGGTTGTCGCTTAAAGACTACCCGCTGGCGGGCTCCCCCTGTCAGGAGCTCTACAAGCAAGGGGCCATCTGTTTCGAGGTGATCGACGAGTCGCAGGAGTATCAACCCTGGCTGGCCGCCGGGCAGACTTATTATGGTCAGCCGCTGTTTGATGCCAGAGGCCAACTTCTGGGCCATCTGGCGCTGCTCTATTCGGCCCCGGCAGATACCAGCAATCTCACCTCGGTGCTCAATACTTTCTCGGTACGGATGGTGGCCGAGCTGGAGCGATTGCAATCAGATGCCCAGATGCGCCTCTCTGCCGTTGCATTCGAGACCCACGAAGGGATCATCATTACGGATCCGGGCTTCAAGATCCTGCGGGTCAACAATGCCTTCAGCCAGATCACCGGCTTTGACAGCCAGTCGGTGCTGGGCCTGCATCTGGAAGAGGATCTCTGGCCCAATCTGGGTGGGCTCGGCTACGAGCTCAATACCCTCAGCCGCTGGCAGGGGGAGACCCAGCGTCGCCATGTCGATGGTCACACCTATCCCCAGTGGGAGATAGTGACGCCGGTGCAGGATGAGAAGGGGGTGATCAGCCACTTTGTCATCTGTTTTGAAGATATTTCCGAGCGCAAGGCGGCCGAGCGGCGCATCCAGGATCTCGCCTATTACGACGAGCTGACCGGATTGCCCAATCGCCGTCAGTTGCACGAGACCCTGGTGCAGACCTTCAACGAGGCGACCCGTGACGGTCTGATTGGCGCGCTGCTCTTTATCGACCTCGATCACTTCAAGACCATCAACGACTCCCTCGGCCACGCCACCGGTGACTGGCTGCTCAAGGAGGTCGCCGCCCGTCTCAAACGGTTGGTGAGACAGGGGGATTGTCTGGCCCGCCTCGGCGGTGACGAGTTTGTGTTGCTGCTGCCATCGCTCTCGGCCAGCCCGCCCCAGGCGGAGATGCAGGCCGATATCATTGCCGAACGGCTTATCACCGAGATTGCCGCTCCTTATACCTATGTGGGGCAAGTGCTGCACATCGGCGCCAGCGTTGGCATTACCCTGTTTCCGGATCGGGAGCAGGGGGTCGATGATCTGCTCAAGCAGGCGGATACCGCCATGTATCAGGCCAAGTCCGCTGGCCGCAAGACCCGTCGTTTCTTCGATGCCTCGATGCAGCAGCAGGCGGATCGCCGTCTGCTTATTCACAACGAATTGCGCAACGCCCTCAGCCAGCAAGAGCTGACCCTCTACTATCAGCCCCAGCATATGGTCGATGGCGGCGATATCATTGGTGTCGAGGCGCTCATTCGCTGGCAGCCGGCCGGTCGCTCGCTGGTCTCGCCGGCCGAGTTTATCCCCATCGCCGAGGAGACGGACCTGATTGTCGATATCGGCAACTGGGTGCTGCACGAGGCGTGCGCCCAGTATGTGCTGTGGGAGGAGAACGGCATCCACATTCCGCAGATCTCGGTCAACGTCAGTGCCAAGCAGTTCCATGCCACCGATTTTGTCGAGCGGATCCACGATGTGTTGGAGCAAACCGGCATGGATCCGGCCTGCCTCAATCTGGAGATCACCGAATCCGTGGTGCTGGGTCATGCCGAGGACACCATCAGCAAGATGACCGAGCTCAAGGAGCTCGGCATCAGCTTTGCCATCGACGATTTTGGCGCCGGTTACTCCTCTCTGAGCTACCTCAAGCGGCTGCCTGCCGATGAGCTCAAGATCGACCGATCCTTCATTCAGGACATCCCGAAAGATGGTGACAACATGGCCATCGTCGAGGCGGTGATCGCCATGGCCCGCCATATGGGGTTCAACGTCACGGCGGAAGGGGTGGAATCCCGCCAGCAACTGGAGTTTCTCAAGGCGCAGGGGTGCAGTTTCTATCAGGGCTATCTCGCCTCCAAGCCGCTGCCGGTGCCCTATCTGGAGAAATATGTACAGCGGCTGACCAGACCGGAGCAACTGCGCGAAATGCAACTGAGTGAGGCAGAAAAATAGTCCCTGCTCCCCGCTGTAGCGCTGCCCGGCAACGGGTAGAATGAGAGGCAGTAGACCTACCGCCACCGGGCGGTGTATTGCCCTCAATGGAGATGTTCAGTGAAAGCTGTATGGGGAATTGTTTTGTCGGCGCTGTTCGTGCCGGCCCTGATGGCGCAGACTGCCGACCAGACGCTCTACCGTCAGGCGTATGACGCCGTACGGGCCAATGATCAGGCCCGTTTCCAGCAAATTCGTGCCCGTTTGACCCATTACCCCCTGCTCCCTTACCTCGATTACTATCAGCTCGCCTTTCGTCCGGGGGCGGCGGATTACAACGATGTGATCCGCTTTATCCGCCAGCATGGGGATACCCCCCAGTCCAACCGGCTGGAGCGCAGCTATCTGACCTATCTGGCCCAGAGCCAGCAGTGGTCGCAGTTCCTGCGCTTCTATCCGGCCAAGCCGAGCTCCACCGACCTGCTCTGCATGCACTATCAGGCGCTCTATTACACCGGCAAGCCGAAAGAGGCGTTGCAGGGGGCGGGCAAGATCTGGATGAGCGGTCAATCCCGTCCCGATGCCTGCTCCCCGCTGTTCCAGCTGTGGCAGGCATCCGGTCAGCGAACCCAGGAGAAGATCTGGCAGCGGATGACGCTGGCGTTCGAGGCGGAAAACCCCAATCTTATCCGCCATCTTGGCGCTACCCTGGGTAGCGGCTTGCAAAGCTATGGCGATCAGATGGTGACCCTGTTCGAGCAGCCCGCCAAGGCGATGAACCCGGCCTATTTCAGCAGCAATCCCTATTCCCGCAAGCTGCTCTCCCTCGGCTTGACCCGCTATGCCAATCAGGAGCCTGAGTCGGTGCTGCGCCAGCTTGCGCTGTTTCGCAGCCGTTTCGGCCTGACCCAGGCCGAGGTGAAACCGGTAGAGCGTGCCATTGCCCGCCGCCTGCTGCTGGATCGCTCCATTGCCCAGCGCAGCTGGGTCGACAGCACTGTGAAAAAGCTGGCGGATCCCGACATTACCGAGCTGCGGGCGCGACTGGCCATCTGGGAGCAGGATTGGCGTGGCCTCTCCGGCTGGGTGAAGATGATGCCGATGGCCCGTCAGAAAGAGGATCGCTGGCGCTACTGGATGGCGCGCTCCCTTGAAGTGCAGGGGCAGCAAAAACCGGCGCGGGATCTTTATCTGGAGACCGCCAACCTGCGCGGTTTCTACGGCTTTATGGCAGCCCAGCGCACCGGCGTGCCCTATCGCATCAAGAACCAGAGCGTCAAGCATGTACCGGACTGGCGCACGGCCAGCCAGCGCTGGCCCTTCCTGTTGCGGGTGCGCGAGCTGCTGTCGATGAACGAGATTGCAGCGGCCCGTTCGGAGTGGATCCACAATATGGATCGCAATCCGGTGGCCCAGCGCATCGAGTTTGGTCATATCGCCCTCAATCAGGGCTGGCACGAGCTGGCCATTCTCGCCAGCATTCGCGCCGAAGCGTGGGATGCCCTCGACCTGCGCTTCCCGCTGCCGCTCAAACGCACCTTCTCCCAGATGGCGCAAGAGCGTACCATGAACACCAGTTTGCTCTATGCCATATCCCGTCAGGAGAGTGCCCTCTATCCGCTGGCCCAGTCGCCGGTGGGGGCGCGCGGTCTGATGCAGTTGATGCCTGCCACCGCCAAAGAGACAGCCGGCAAGCTGGGGGTGCCCTATCGCAACGAGCAGCAACTGTTTGATCCGACGATGAATATTCGTCTGGGGAGCGCCTATCTCAAGCGCTTGCTGGATGTCTATGACGGCAACCGGATCCTGGCGGCGGCCGCCTACAACGCCGGACCGGGACGGGTAAAACGCTGGCGAGAGCAGAGTGACAACAAGCCGATGGACGTGTGGGTCGAGAGTATTCCCTACAAGGAGACCCGCAACTACGTACAAAACGTGTTGTCGTTCGATCTCATTTATCAGCACAAGCTGCAGCAGCCGCTGCGCTTCATGTCGGAGCGGGAGCTCAATCACGCCTATTGAGTCGGGGGCCGCAAGCCGGCCCCTGTTTTCAAATTTCCCTGCTGCCGGGTATCATCGGGTAAGGTTTTGTTACCAAAGGAAACATGCCTGGTGACCTGGCTCCGGGAATTGGATCAGGCCGCAGGATATACTCGGGCGTCGGCATCGACAGGTTCCCCCACAATAAAGGAATGGATAGTGGCAACGATTAAAGACGTTTCTCAGCTGGCAAATGTGTCTATCTCCACCGTGTCGCGGGTTATCAACAACACGGCACAGGTAGCACCGGAAAAGCGTGAGGCCGTACTGGCGGCCATGAAGGAACTGAATTTTCGACCCAACAGTTTTGCCCAGGCTCTGGTCAGCAAGCGTTCCAACTGCATTGGCGTGCTGGTTGGCGACCTCTGCGGTGGCCCCTTCTTTGCCCAGATGATGCGTGGCATCGAGACCATGGTCGATCAGGCCAACAAGTTCACCATCGTCATGTCTGGCAACCACGATATCGCGCGCGAGCGTCACGCCATTCAGGCGCTGCTGCAGCGCCAGTGCGATGCGCTGATCCTCCACAGCAAGGCGCTCCCGGACGAGGAGCTGAGCGAGCTGGCGGCAGGCTCTACCCCCATCGTCTTTATCAACCGTCAGGTGCCGGGCTTTGAGGATCGCTGCGTCTGGCTCGATAACCAGGCGGGGATCACCACCGCGTGCCAGCACTTGCTGGATGCCGGTCATCGCAACATAGCCTTTATCACCTCCGATGATGAAGAGTTTGTCGATGGTCAGCAGCGGATGGCCGGTTACACCCAGACCCTGGCCAGAGCCGGGATCGCCTTTGATCCTGCACTCGTCAGCCGCGCCTTTGCCGACGAAAATGGCGGCTATGTGGCGATGAGTGAACTGCTGGCCCGTGGTGTCGAGTTCACGGCCGTGCTCGGTTTCAACGACGGTATGGTGGCGGGGGCGATCTCTTGCCTGCTGGAGCGGGGTTACAAGATCCCGCAGCAGGTGTCAGTGGTGGGGTTCGACGATATCCCCTACGCCCGCTACATCTATCCCAAGCTCACCACGGTGCGCTACCCCATCGAGGAGATGGGCAGCCGCGCAGCCGAGCTGGCGCTGCGTCTGCTCGATCACAAGCCGGTGGACGGCTTGGCGCTCAAGTTTGAAGCCCAGCTGGTGGAGCGTGAGTCAGTCGCCTGACGTGCGTCAAACAGTGAACAACAAGGTGGCCCCATCGGGGCCACACTCTTTTCTGAGTTATCTCTCTAATCCGCTATTTATCCCGCCAGGGCGATCCGCTGCTGACGGCGCGCCTCCACCCCTTCTGCCACCATATCGAGCAGTTGCCTTGTCTGTTCCCAGCCGATGCAGCTATCGGTGATCGACTGACCGAAGCGTAGCGGTTTGCTGCCAATCTCCTGACGCCCTTCGCAGATAAAACTTTCCACCATGATGGCGGCGATGGCATGGCTACCAGCGCCCAGCTGGTCGGCGATATCTCGGGCAACCAGCAGTTGGCGGGCATGTTGTTTCTGGCTGTTGCCGTGGCTGCAATCGATCATCAGCCGGGGTGAGAGATGCTGCTGGCGCAGCAGCTCGCCAGCCTCTGCCACATGACTGCTCTGATAGTTGGGTTGGCGGCCACCGCGCAGGATCAGGTGGCAGTCGGGGTTGCCATGGCTGCGCACCAGTGCCAGCTGGCCATCACCGAAAGGCTGGGTATAGAGGTGGGCCGCCCGGCTGGCGAGGATCGCCTCTACCGCGATCCGGATATTGCCGTCGGTCCCGTTTTTAAAACCGATGGGGCAGGGAAGGGCCGAGGCCAGTTGGCGGTGGAGCTGGGATTCGGTGGTGCGGGCGCCAATGGCCCCCCAGCTGATGAGATCCCCCAGATAGAGCATGCTGGTGAGATCGAGAAATTCGGTGGCACAGGCGAGCCCTTCCTGTCCAAGGGTCAACAGTAACTCCCGGGCCTGGGTTAGTCCCTTTTCCAGTTGATCGCTGCCATCGAGGTCGGGATCGAAGATAAATCCTTTCCAGCCGAGCGTCGTGCGCGGCTTTTCGAAATAGGTGCGCATCACCAGTTGCAGCTGCTTCCCGTATTGGCCCTGCAGTTCAGCCAGCTGGCCACCATAGTCGCGGGCGGCTGCCGGATCGTGAATGGAGCAGGGGCCGATCACCAGCAGCAGGCGGTCGTCCTCTCCCTGCAGAATATGGCGGGCTTGCTGACGGCTGCGTGCGATCTGGCGAGCGAGCCGTGCCGGACAGGGTCTGGCCTTTAACATCTCGTCAGGGGTGGGCAATGTGGCAAGGGATGAAGCATTCAGAAGTGAGGTGAACATGAGCGATCCTGATGAAAATGGAAATCTGCATGCTCTTTGCTGTCCAGTGGGGATCTTCCCCTTATTCTCTTGGTTAACAGAGCGCGGGCATGGGCCCGCGCTCTGTTATATCGGCCTTGTCTACCTTAGAAGCGGGCTGAGCCGCTGACGTAGTAGCTGCGACCCGGTTCGACGTTCTGGAAGACAGTATCTTTCTCTTGCAGGCGCACGTCGGTCAGGTTGTTGATCCCCAGTCTCAGGTCAAAGTTCTCGGTGACTTTGAAGCCGGTGCCGAGATCGAAGGTTTGATAGCTGGGCAGCTTGTGCAGTACGACAACCTTGTTGACGGTCTGCTCGGCAAACTGGGTGCCGGTGTAGGTGGTGCCGACAAAGGCATTTACCCGCTCGGTGGCCTGCCAGGTGATCTTGGCGTTGGCCTTGTGCTCCGGCCGCTCGGGCAGAGCCTGGCCCTGATCGCCTTCCGCCTTGAGGTAGGTGTAGTTGGCGCCAAGGTTGATATCGTCGGTCAGATCGAGCTTGCCGGTCAGCTCCAGCCCCTTGGTGGTGGCCTTCTCCAGGTTGTACCAGGTGCGGTCAGTGGAGTTCGGCAACTGCTTGAAGGTGAGCATGTCGTCGATGTCGGAGTAAAACAGGGTAGCGCTGGTTTCCCAGACCCCTTCTCCTGCGATGACACCCAGCTCGTAGTTGGTGCTGGTTTCCGGCTTGACCTTGTCACTGCCATAGATGCGGCAGCTGCCGCCGCAGCTCTCGATGCTGTAACCGTTGGAGTACTGGTGTGGTGCCGGTGCCTTGAAGGCCTGGCTGACACCGCCTTTCATGGTCACCACATCGTTCAGTTCGTACACCAGATAGCCGCGCGGGGTGAAGTGGCTGCCGTAGATCTCGTGGTGATCGTAACGGCCGCCCAGTGTGAAGGTCAGGCTGTCGGTCAGGCCAATTTCGTCCTGAGCAAACAGCGCCTCCTGAGAGTGACTCTCTTTGCCGCCGATATCCTTGTAACTCACCGCATCCACCAGCTCCCGATCCAGATATTCACCACCCAGGGTCAGGTAGTGGTTGGCCAGCGCCAGGTTGGTGTAGCCCTTGAGGGTCAGGGTGTTCTCTTCCAGTTCGCGCTGCTGCGGGGCCGAGTAGCTGGTATTGAAATCATCGATCTGGGAGCTTTCATAGTTGGCCATGACGGTGGTGTCACCCCAACTCCAGTTCCCCTTGTGGGTCAGGCCAAACAGGTTGCGATCGTTCTGCTGCTGGCGGCTGTGCACCTTGTTGCCTGTTTTACGGAAGATATCGAGAGGCCGCTCATCCTGGTTGTAGAGATAGTCAAACTCGAAGCGCTGCTGCTCATCCACCAGCCAGCTCAGGGTGGAGGCAAAGTTGCGGGTCTGCTTGGCTTCGATGAGGGGGATGCCATCGGCCGCTTCCGGCGGAGTCCAGGCCTGACGGTCGTACACTTCACCGTTCATCCGGATCAGCAGGTTGTCGGTCAGCGGGCCGGTAAAGCCCAGGTTGGTTCTGTGCTGATCGCCGCCATCCTTGCCCTCGATGGCTTTGAAGTCGGCATCGGCCGCCGCTTGCCAGGTTTTGCCCGGCTGCTTGGTGATGATGTTGATGACACCACCGATGGCATCGGAGCCGTAAAGTGCCGACATGGGGCCACGGATCACCTCGACCCGCTGGATCATGCCAAGGGGGACCGGGGTGTTGTCGAAGTTGCCGCCGCGCCACAGGGCATTGGAGGAGGAGAGGCGTTTGCCATCCACCAGCACTAGCGTGTACTTGCCGGACATGCCGCGAATGCCGATATCGCTGCGGCCATTGGTGTCAGCTTCAGCCTGAATGCCCACTTCGTGGCGCAGCAGGTCGGCAAGATCATTGACGGGCGCGGCGGCGATCTGTTCTGCGGTGATGACAGAGATAGAGGCCGGTGCCGAGCGGGTATTGTGCGCCGTGGTGGTGACGGTAATCACCTCATCGGCTTGAGGGGCGTTGCTGGCGGCGATCGCTTGCTGGGTCAGCAGGGTGACGATGGTAGTGGCCAGCAGGCTGGGAGCAATAAAACGGGAGGTTGAGGATTTCATTATTTACATCTTCCATAATATACAAATGATAAGCGTTATCATTATCAAATTGAATTTGCTCCGATCGCAACTCTTTTTTATCGGCGAAGTTAAGTTTCGTTCGTCACCCTCTTTTGACTAAAAAGAAGTTAATGAAATTGATTCTCATTTGTATTGATCGTTATTTCGCTCCTTGTTAGGATGCCGTTCACCCTGACATCTGGTGAGTCAAATGACTCACCTCAAGTCGTGTCAGGCAGTGATTCATTCCAAGGAGTAGCACCGTCATGTGTGACCATGCACCGGAAGGAGAGTGGCCCGCAGCAACTGCCGGGCTGGATAAAGTGTGCTGTTTTGCCAGCGGTGACCGGGTTCTGGTCGCCTCCGGTATCAACGACAGTTTTACCGGCATCCCACCGGAGAAGCTGCTCGCCCATCTGCGTCAGTTGCGCCAGCAGGGAATGGCCAATCCCATCGCCATCGGCGCCATTCCGTTTGATACCCAATCCCCCTGGCATCTGGTGATCCCGGCGCAATCGCAGTGGGTCAAACGGGATGCACTGTTACCCACCCGCTGTTGCCAGCTCCATGGCGAGGTGAGCGAAGTAACGGGTGCTGCCCACTATCAGGGGGCGGTGCGGGCAGCGTTGCAGCAGTTCAGCGAGGGTCAGCTCGAGAAGGTGGTGCTGTCGCGCGCCATCGACGTGCAGAGCGCAGAGCAGACCTCACCCGCACACGCCTATGGCTCTCTGCTGGCCCAGAATCCGGGCGCCTATGTGTTCCAGATCCCGCTGCCGGAGGGGGAGACCCTGCTTGGTGCGAGCCCCGAGCTGCTGGTATCGCGCAGCGAGATGGCGGTGGTGAGCAATCCGCTGGCGGGCTCCCGTCCGCGCCACGCTTTTTCCGATCAACAGGCGGCCAGTGCCGAACTGCTGGGGGCGCAGAAGGATCGCTATGAACATGCGCTGGTGGCCGATGCGGTCGCAGAGGCCCTCGCTCCCTTCTGCCGCGAGCTGGACGTCCCCATTGAGCCGCAGGTGATCGCCACTCCTACCATGTGGCACCTCTCGACCCGCATCGCCGGATGGCTCTATGAACCCTCTCCCGTGCTGGCTCTGGCGCTGGCACTGCACCCGACACCGGCGGTGTGCGGCACGCCGCTCTCGGCAGCGCGTCAGGCCATCGCCCGGCTTGAGGGGTACGATCGCCGTTTCTACTGCGGCGCCGTTGGTTGGATGGATGCCGACGGCAATGGCGAGTGGGTGGTCACCATTCGCTGTGGCGTGCTGGCCGGTAGGCAGCTGCGGCTCTATGCCGGTGCCGGGGTGGTGGTGGGCTCCTCGCCGGAAGCAGAGTGGCAAGAGACCGCCGCCAAACTCGGCACCATGCTGCGGGCGTTTGGCCTCGAGAGCCGGGAGCCGGAGGTAACTGCATGAAGCCGCTGGTGCCCTTTACCCCCTGGCCTGTAGAGCTGGCAGCCCACTACCGTGCGCAAGGGTGGTGGCGCGGGCAACCGCTCACCGCCCTGCTCGATGACTCTGCAGAACGTTATCCCGAGCGCACGGCTCTGATCTGCGGCGAGCGTACCCTCAGTTATGGCCAGTTAAAGCGTGAGGTCGATGCGCTGGCGGCGCGGCTGGCAGCGCGCGGGCTGGGCCATGGCGATACCGCTCTGGTGCAGTTGCCCAACTGCGCCGAGTTCTATATCTGCTGGTTTGCCCTGATCCGCTGCGGAGTAGTGGCGGTGCATGCCCTCTACAGCCATCAGCGGCGCGAGCTGGTGGCCTTTGCCCGCCAGATTGAGCCCGCCTTGCTGGTACTCACCCCCTCCCATCCCGGCTTTGCCGGTGAAGCGGGGAGCTTGGCGGCCCTTGATGAGCTGATATCTCCCTCCTGCCAGACACTGCTGTTCGAGCAGGCAGAAGGCTCCGATCTTCAGTCAGGATTTGCATGGTGTCAGCCTGACCCGATAGCTCGTGCTGATGGTTCACCGCTGACGGCTATCGCGCCAACTCCTACCCCGGCCGATCAAGTCGCCTTTTTCCAGCTCTCCGGCGGCAGCACCGGCACCCCCAAACTGATCCCCCGTACCCACGATGACTATGGCTACAGCGTGCGCCAGAGCGTGGCGGTGTGCGGTTGGGATGAGCGGGTGATCTATCTATGCGCTCTGCCAGCGCCCCACAACTTTCCCCTGAGCTCCCCCGGGGCACTCGGAGTGTTTTATGCCGGTGGCTGCGTGGTGCTGGCAAAGGATCCCTCTGCGGCAACCTGTCTGCCGCTGGTGCAGCGCTATCAGATCAACTGGGCGGCACTGGTGCCACCGGCCCTGGCGCTCTGGCTGGAGGCGGCCAGCCACTATTCGCAGACCTCTCTGGAGTGTGTGCAGGTGGGCGGTGCGCGCCTCTGCCCGGCTCATGCCGATGCGGTAGCGAGCCGCCTTGGTTGCCGCTTGCAGCAGGTGTTTGGCATGGCCGAGGGGCTGGTCAACTACACCCGCATCGAGGATGACCAGTGGCACATCGTCAATACCCAGGGCCGCCCGATGAGCCCGGGCGACGAGGTCGAGGTGCGGGATAGCGACGGACGCCCCTTGCCAGATGGCGAGTGCGGCGAGCTCTGGACGCGTGGCCCCTACACCTTTCGCGGCTACTTCAAGGCCGATGTCCACAATCAGCGGGCTTTTGATCGGGACGGTTTCTACTGCACCGGCGATCTGGTCTGCCGCTTGCCCAGCGGTCATCTGATGGTGGTGGGGCGCAACAAGGATCAGATCAACCGGGGCGGGGAGAAGATCGACGCCCTCGAGATTGAAGAGCTGCTGCTGACCCACCCGGAGGTGCGGCAGGCGGCACTGGTCGCCATGCCCGATCCCATGCTCGGTGAGCGCAGCTGCGCCTTTTTGATATGCCGCGAGCCCCTCAATCTGCCCCGCTTGCGCCGTTTCCTGCGCGAGCAGGGGGTGGCCGATTACAAACTGCCCGATCGCCTGGTGCTGGTGGAGCAACTGCCCCACACCCCGGTCGGCAAGATAGACAAACAGACGCTGCGCGAGCAGCTCGCCAAGGAGTGTGCATGACCATTCAATCCCTCGCCGCCTATCCGCTGCCTACCGCAGAAGAGCTGCCAACCGGGCGGGTGAACTGGCCCTTCGAACCGGGCCGTGCAGCCTTGCTGGTCCACGATATGCAGCACTATTTCGTCGACTTCTACGGGCCGGACAATCCGCTGATCAATCAGGTCATCGACCATATCGCCACCCTGATCCGTCAGGCGCGAGCTCTTGGCATGCCGGTGGTCTATACCGCCCAGCCCGCCGAGCAGAGTCAGGCCGATCGGGCGCTGCTCAATGACATGTGGGGGCCGGGGTTGACCCGAGCGCCGGAGCGCCAACCAATCGTTCCGGCGCTGGCACCCGAGCCGCAGGATACGGTGCTGACCAAGTGGCGCTACAGCGCTTTTTGCCGTTCACCGCTGGCCGAGCTGATGGCCGGATGGGGGCGGGATCAGCTGGTGATCTGCGGCATCTACGGCCATATCGGGGTGATGCAGACGGCGGTCGATGCCTTTATGCGGGATATCCGTCCCTTCCTGGTGGCAGATGCCATCGCCGACTTCTCACGCGAGGATCATCTGCTGGCGCTCTCCTATGTCAGCCGCAATGCCGGTCGGGTGATTACCGTGGCCGAGGTGATGGCTGCCAGCAAACGCCCCCTGACTCGAGAGTCACTGCGTGATCTGGTGTTGGCACGGCTGCCCGCCGAGATGCAGCAGGAGCAGCCCACCGAGAATGACAACCTGCTCGACTACGGTCTCGACTCGCTGGCGGTGATGGGGCTGGTGGAAGAGTGGCGTCAGCAGGGGCTGGTGGTGGAGCTGGCCGAGCTGGCCCGCACGCCGACCCTGGCCCATTGGTGGGCGCTCCTCTCCCGTGTCAGTCAGGACACGGCTTATCAGGTCAACGAAGAGCACGTCAGCGAACCGGAGTGCACCCCATGAGCGAGTGGCAAGGCAGAACCGTCTGGGTAACCGGTGCAGCGCAGGGAATTGGTCATGCGGTGGCGCGCACCTTTGCCGAGGCAGGGGCCAGCGTGGTGGCGTTCGATCTGCAACTGGCCGAGGCGCCGCCCGGCAATGTGAAGGGGGTGACTCTCGACGTGAGCGACAGCGAGGCCGTGACCCGCTGCTGCGAACAGCTGCTGGACGAGGGGCTGGGGCCCGATGTGCTGGTCAATGTCGCCGGCGTACTGGCGACCGGCAGGCTCGATGAGGTGGATGACGCCCTCTTGCTGCGCACCTTCGCCGTCAACACCTTCGCCCCCTTCTACCTGATGCGGGCCCTGACCCCCTGGTTTCAGGGACGGCGCAGGGGCGCCATCGTCAATGTTTCCTCCAATGCCGGTCGGGTGCCGCGAGTGGGGATGGGCATCTATGGCGCCTCCAAGGCGGCGCTGACCAGCCTCACCCAAACGGCAGGGCTGGAACTCGCCCCCTATGGGGTGCGCTGCAATCTGGTGTCGCCGGGCTCGACCCGAACCCTGATGCTGTACGGCATGTGGCAGGAGGGGGAGGCGGAGCAGCGCGAGGGAGAGCAGCGCACCATCGCGGGTCTGCCTGGGCAGTTCAAGCTGGGTATCCCCCTTGGCAAACTTGGGACCCCCGACGAGGTGGCTGCCTGCGTGCTGTTTCTCGCCTCTGATGCCGCCAGCCATATCACCTTGCAGGATCTGGTGGTCGATGGCGGTGCCACTCTGGGGGTCTGATCTTCGGCCTGCCGGTGTGGAGGGTACGACTCTCTCTTTATCGAGGAGGCCTTGCCTCCTCGCTTTTCAGCCATGCGGGCAGGGGCAAGCCACTGCTCGCTCGATGTTTGCGCAAGGACATTCCCATGGAACAGACAATGGCGATGCGCGCCACCCACCAGCGTGGTGAGCACCCACGCTGGCCACTTACCACTGCTCAGGCGGGCATCTGGTTTGCCCAGCAAAAATACCCGCAGAGCCCCGCCTGCAATACCAGCGAGTACTGGCTGCTGGAGGGGGCGCTGGCTCCCCATCACTTCACCCGTGCGGTGCGCCAGACTATCGACGAGATCCCCGGTCTGCACTGCGCTTTTGCGGCCACTGCCGATGGCCCGCAGATGGTGGCCAACCCCGCCTGCTGGCAGCTGGCAGAGCGGGATCTGCGCAGCGAAGCTGATCCGCTTGCGGCCGCGCAGGTCGAGATGCGTGCGCAGTTGGCCGTCCCCTTCAATCTGGCCGGGGGGCCGCTGTTTGCCACCACCCTCTATCGCCTTGGCGAGGGGCGGTGGGCCTGGTTTATTGCCGTGCACCATATCGCCATCGACGGCTTTGGCTTGAGTTTGCTCTGCCAGCGGGTGGCAAATTGGTATGAGGCGCTCTGTGCCGGCGAGCAGCCAGCACCCTGCCGTTATGTGTCCCAGCAGGAGTTACTGGCAGAGGAGGCGGCCTATCAGGACTCGCCCCGCGCCGCGCGGGATCGCGATTTCTTCGTGCAGCAGCTGGCCGGGGTGGAGAACCCTGCATCGCTCTCCCGCCGTCCGGCGCAAGGGCCGGGCCCTACATATCGTCTTGAACAGCGTCTGGCTGGCCACCAGTGGCAGGCTCTGGTGGCACGGGCGAGTCGCTCGGCCTGCCACCCCTACAGCCTGCTGCTGGCGGCAGTGGTCAGCTATGTGCAGCGGATGAGCGGCGCTGGCGAGGTAGTGCTGGGTATTCCGCTGATGGGGCGGCTGGGCTCAGCGGCGGCCGATACCCCCTGCATGAAGGTCAATGTGGTGCCCCTGCGCATCGAGCTGAGCGGCACCAGCCGGGTAGGGGAGTTGCTGGCACAGGTCGAGCGGCAATTTGCCGCCCTGCGTCGTCATCAGGGCTGCCGTCAGGAGTGGTTGCAGCAGCGTCAGCCGGGCCATCCGTTGTTTGGCCCTCAGGTCAATTTGATGCCCTTTGCCCGCACCCTCAGCGTTGGTGAAGGACACAACCAGGTTCGTGGTGAGGTGCAGGTGCTGGCGGCGGGGCCGGTGGAGGAGTGCGCCTTCTACTTTGCCGAGGAGGCAGGCGCTATGACCCTGACCCTCGAAGCACATCAGGGGCGCTTCAGCCAACAGGAGAGTGAACGTCATCTGGCCCGACTGGTAGCCTATCTGGCCGCCTGGAGTGAGGTGGCTGACGAGACCCTGGCGGTGCGCTTGCCGCTGTTGCTGCCTTGCGAGCAGGCTGAGCTGGCGCGCTGGAACCAGACCGACTATCCGTTGCCGACTACCACCTTGAGCGCATTGCTGGCCGAAGGGCTGGCGGCGGCGGATCAGAGCGCCATCGCGCTGGAGTGTGGTGCCGAGCGCTGGCGTGTGGCCGAGCTGCGTCAGCGTACCCGCCAGCTGGCATGCTATCTGGCGGGGAGGGGCGTGGGCCCCGGTTGTCGGGTGGCGGTAGTGATCCCGCGCTCTCCCGAGCTGATTCTCGCCCAGCAGGCCATCATGGCGGTAGGTGCCGTCTACGTGCCCGTTGACCCGGACTATCCGGCGGAGCGGATCGGCTACATTCTCGCCAGCAGCGACCCTGCGCTGGTGCTGACCAGCCATACGCTTCAGATGCCGCTCGACGTGACGGCGCCACTTGTCTGCCTCGATGCCCCCGGTGTGGCAGAGCAGCTGGCGGCGGTAGAGTTGGCAACGACAGTACCTTGTGAGCTGGCAGCTCCCAAACCGGAAGATGCGGCCTACATCATCTACACCTCAGGTTCGACCGGTCGGCCCAAAGGAGTGGTGGTGAGCCATGGTTCCATCGTCAACCGACTGCTCTGGATGCAGCACATGTATCCCATCGGCCCGGCGGATCGGGTGCTGCAAAAGACCCCGGCCGGTTTCGATGTCTCCATTTGGGAGTTCTTCTGGCCCTTTATGACCGGTGCGCGGCTGGTGCTCGCCAAACCGGGCGGCCACAAGGATCCCGCCTACCTTGCCGATCTGATTGAGCAGGCCGGGATCACCACCTTGCACTTTGTCCCCTCCATGCTGCAGATCTTCGTCGCGCAAGCCGAGCCTGCACGTTGCCGCGCACTGCGGCAGGTCTTCTGCTCCGGCGAGGCGCTGCCCGCCGATCTGGTGCAGCGCTGGTATGGGACATTTTCAGCCCCCCTGCACAACCTCTATGGCCCGACCGAAGCGGCGGTGGATGTCACCTGGTATCCCTGCCGGGCAGACGAGGCGGTGACCAGCGTGCCCATCGGCCATCCGGTCTGGAATACCTGCATCCACATTCTCGACCCCTGGTTGCAGCCGGTGCCCCCCGGTGTGGCGGGGGAGCTCTGGATCGGCGGCGTGCAGGTGGCGGAGGGCTACTTTGGTCAGCCCGAGCTCACCGCCGAGCGCTTTATTGCCAATCCCTTCGGGGCGGGACGGCTCTATCGCAGCGGCGATCTGGCCGCCTGGCGCGAGGATGGCGCCATCGAGTATCTGGGGCGACTCGATTTTCAGGTGAAGATCCGCGGCCAGCGCATCGAACTGGAGGAGATCGAGCAGGTGCTGCTGCGCCATCCCCGGGTGGCGCAGGCGGTTGTGCTGGCCCCCGAATTTACCCCCGGCGATCGCCGTCTGGTGGCCTACGTGGTGGCCGCAGATAGCAGAGCGCTGACGCTGGCCGAGCTTACACCCGCCCTTGGCGCTGCCTTGCCTGACTACATGGTGCCGGGGCTCCTGGTAAACCTGGCCGAGCTGCCGCTCACCCCCAATGGCAAGCTGGATCGCAAGGGGCTGCCCCTGCCCGATATGGCGTCGGTGGTGGGTCAGTCACTGCCGAAAAACCTGCTGGAGGAGCGGCTCTGTCGCCTCTTCGCCGAGGTTCTGGGGCTGGCGCGAGTCGGCGCCGACGATAACTTCTTTGCCCTCGGCGGCCACTCCCTGCTGGCGGCGCAACTGGTGGTGCGCATTGAAGAGTCGCTCGGACAGGCTCTCACTCTGGCCAGCCTGTTCGAAGCACCGAGCCCCGCCCAGCTGGCGCGTCGTCTTGGCGGCGAGCGGGAGGCCATGCCCATGCTGTTGCCCCTGCGGGCGCATGGTGCGCAGTCTGGCACATCGTGCCCCACCCTCTTTTGCGTCCACCCCGCAGGGGGGCTCGGCTGGTGTTATGCGCCGCTGGTGCCCCATCTGCCGGCCGACATGGCGGTCTATGCCCTGCAGGCAAGGGCGCTCTGCCAGCCGGATGCCCCGCTGCCCGCCAGCTTCGACGAGCTGGCACTCGATTATGTGACCGAGCTGCGTCGTCAACAGAGCGAGGGGCCCTACTGGCTGCTCGGCTGGTCCCTCGGGGGCATGCTGGTGCACCGGATGGCCGCCATGCTGCAAGAGCAGGGACAAGAGGTGGCCATGGTGCTGCTGCTCGACGCCTACCCCTGCCAGCAGTGGCAGACCCAGCCGTTGCCCGACGAGCAGCGGATGCTCGATGCGCTGCTGCGAATGGGGGGGATTGCGGTTGCGGACGAGGCGCTCGATTCCCTTACTCGGGGCGACGTGGTGGCCCGACTGGGGGCAGAGGGGAGTGCACTGGCCATGCTCGACGAGCAGGTTGTGAGCGCCATGATTGAGCTGGTGGGCCACAACAACCGGCTGATCCGTCAGCCGGTCGACTACTGCTACCACGGGGAGGTGATCTTTATCGAGGCGTCAGCCTCCCGCCAGCCCTGGCTGGATGGACGTGGCTGGGAGCCGCTGACAAAAGGGGAAATCAGCTATGAGCGCTTCCCCTGCCTGCATCAGGAGATGGTGCATCCCGACTGGCTGGCAAAGATCGGCGCTTTTATTTGTGAGCGGGTCGATGGGGTCGGGCAACAACCGCACATCCGGCAGGAGGGGGACGCATGACCCCTGTTGCCGCTATCCGGGAAGCCTTGCTGGCGGGCAAGCTGGTGGGGCTGGGGGAGCCGCACTGGCACCCGGATTTTATCCGGCGCCAGCACGCCTGGCTCTGTGATCCGGCGCTCTGGGGAATCATGACCGATCTGGTGATGGAGTGCGGCAACTGCCGCCATCAAGGCTTGCTCGATGCCTGGTTGGCGGGGGAGGAGAGCTGGCAGGGGGAGCCGCTGACGCTGGGGCGGCTCTATCCGGTCTGGCTCGACTCCTGCGCCTTCTCCGCCTGGATGGCCCCCGAGTTTCCGGCCCTCTTCGCCGCCCTGCGCCAGAGCAATCTGGCGCGCCCCGAACATGTGCGGCTGCGGGTGCATCTCTGCGAGCCCTTATTCGAGTGGCAGGAGATGAGCCTGGAACAGTGGCAGCAGCACAACAGGGGGCGGGATCTGGCGCTGGCCGACTATCTTCTTGCACTTCCCCCGCGTGGCGTGGTGGTGCTGGCGGGGGCGCGCCATCTGTTCAAAGTCGCAGGGGATCCCCACTTTGCGCAGCCGACGCTGGGCCAGTTGCTGGAGGCAGCACGGCCGGGTTGGTTGCATGTCCTTCACCCCTGGCCAATGGCTGATGGAAAGGGAGATGAGGAAGAGGAGCGGGTGTGCGAGCTGGCCGGGATCGCGACTGCCGACCTCTATCCCCACTGGCCGACGCATCCGCCGCTGGAGACTCTTATCGACAGGTTGGTGCGCGTGACTGACCGGGGACGGGAGATGCGAATTTGCCCGACTTTGCTGGCCGAGCCCTGGCGCAGCCGCTTGTTGAGTCGCGCTCACTTGCTGCCAGTTGGCATGGCCCGCCAGCTGCAACATTGGCTGGCGTAACTGCTGGCTGGCGTAACCGCTGACTAGAGTAACAGAAGGGGGGCAAGGCTCCCCTTTTTCACATTTTGCATCCTGCATTCAGCGCTGCAAAGTTGCACTATTTACGGCATGTCTTGCCACTCATCGCCGAAAATTCAGCTCCTTCGCTACTTTAAAGAAGTTTCTACTGGTCTTACCTGAGTAAATTCCTTTGCTTTTTATTTAACAAGGTATTTACATCTAAGGTGTCACCAGCATCGGTGACGCCTACAACGGCAAGGAGCCAGTTATGACCCATGTCGACATCCCTTTCCTTCGTTACCTCGATGCGGCAGGGTGCCCGGTCGCCACCTTACCGACCTGGCTGGACAAGGCGATATTGCACACTTTCTACCGCAATATGGTGATGGTGCGCAGCTATGACAAAAAAGCGATTGCGCTGCAACGAACCGGCAAACTCGGTACTTTTCCCTCCCATCTCGGCGCAGAAGCCGTGGGGATTGGCATTGGTCTCGCCATGCAGCCGCAGGATGTCTACGTCCCCTACTATCGGGACATGCCCACCCTCTATGTGCGGGGCGTACCGATGGAGAAGAACTTGCAATATTGGGGTGGGGACGAGCGGGGGAGTTATTTTCTCAAACCTGATGGGATCCCCTCTGAAGATCTCCCCATCTGCGTTCCCATCGCCACCCAGATCACTCACGCCTGTGGCATTGCCTCTGCCTTCAAACTGCGTAATCAACCGCGTGTCGCTGTAGTCACTATCGGCGATGGCGGCACCTCCAAGGGGGATTTTCTGGAGGGGCTGAACTGCGCCGGTGTCTGGCACCTGCCGATGGTCATCATCGTCAACAACAACCAGTGGGCTATCTCGGTGCCGCGCAAGCTGCAATCGAGCGCTCCTACGCTGGCCCAAAAGGGGATTGGCGCAGGGGTGCGCAGCCTGCAGGTGGATGGCAACGATGTGGTTGCGGTCTACGATGCTGCCCGCAGTGCCGTCGAGCGGGCCCGCAGCGGCAAGGGGCCGACCCTGATAGAAGCGGTCAGTTATCGCCTCGGCGATCACACCACGGCCGACGATGCCACTCGCTATCGCGATGGGGCCGAGGTCGAGGCAGCCTGGGCGAAAGAGCCGGTCAAGCGGCTGCGCCAGTTTATGCATAGCAAAGGCTGGTGGGATGAAGAACAGGAGCAGAGCCTGCTGGCGGAGGCTACCCGAGAGGTCGAACAGGCGGTCGCCCGTTATGAGGCGATGGCGCCCCAGCCGCCGGAGGCGATGCTCGATTATCACTACGCCAGCCTGCCCGCCGAACTCTTGCCCCAGCGCGAGCGAGTGATTGCCAAGGGGATGAAGCAGGAGGTGGGCCATGAGTGAGATCAGTTTGCTGGAAGCGGTCAACATGGCCCTTCACTACGAGATGGAGCACGACCCGGATGTGGTGGTACTGGGCGAGGATGTGGGGGTCAACGGCGGGGTGTTTCGCGCCACCGTGGGCCTGCGCGACAAGTTCGGTTTCAAGCGGGTGATCGACACTCCGCTGGCCGAGGGGCTGATCGCCGGGGTGGCGGTCGGCATGGCGACCCAGGGGCTCAAGCCGGTGGCTGAGTTCCAGTTTCAGGGCTTCATCTTCCCCGGGATGGAGCAGATCATCTGTCAGGCGGCGCGGATGCGAAACCGCACCCGTGGCCGCCTCTCCTGTCCCCTCGTCTATCGCTCCCCGTATGGCGCGGGCATTCATTCGCCTGAACATCACAGCGAGAGCGTCGAGGCGCTGTTTGCCCATATTCCGGGGCTACGGGTGGTGATCCCCTCCAGCCCGAGACGCGCCTATGGCCTGCTGCTGTCGGCCATCCGCGATCCGGATCCCGTGATGTTTTTCGAACCGGACCGTATCTATCGCTCGATGAAATCCGAGGTGGTGGATGACGGTGTTGGCCTGCCACTGGATGTCTGTTTCACCCTGCGCCCGGGCCGGGATATCACGGTAGTGGCCTGGGGGGCCTGCATTCAGGAGGTGATGCGGGCGGCGAACCTGCTGGCCGAGCAGGATATCCAGTGCGAGGTGCTGGATCTGGCCACCATCAAGCCGCTGGATATGGAGACCATCCTCGCCTCGGTACGCAAGACCGGCCGCTTGCTGGTGGTACACGAGGCGTGCGGCAGCTTTGGGGTCGGGGCTGAAATTGTGGCGCGGGTGGCCGAGCAGGCACTTCCCTGCCTCAAGGCGCCGCCCAAGCGGCTGACCGGTGTGGATGCCGCCGTCCCCTACTATCGCAACGAAGCGTATTACCTCATCACCGAGCAGGATATCGCCGATGCCGCTCACCAGCTGATGGAGAACCAGTGGCTATGAAATTTTTCAAATTACCGGATCTGGGTGAAGGGTTGGCCGAAGCCGAGATCGTCGAATGGAAGGTGAGCGCCGGTGATACCGTTGCGGTCGATCAGGTGCTCTTGTCGGTGGAAACGGCCAAGGCGCTGGTGGATGTGCCCTCACCAGTGGCTGGGGTGATCGCCCGTCTTTGTGGCGCCGAGGGGGATATCCTCCATATCGGTGCGCCGCTGGTGGAGTTCGAGGGTGGGGAGGATGATGGCACCGTGGTGGGCAAGGTGAGCGCCCATCAGCAACATATCGAGGATCACTTCGTGGTGGGGGCCATTGCCCCGGGGGGATCGCTGGTGCAAGCCATGCCTGCGGTGCGACTGTTGGCACAAAAACTGGGTCTGGATATCGACCGGATCAAGGGAAGTGGCAGCGGCGGCATGGTGACCGAGCTGGATGTGCAGCAGGCATTCGAGTCACAGCAGAGCAGTGGCAACGAATTCCTCAAAGGGTCACGGCGTGCCATGGCCAAGGCGATGGAGCTCTCTCATCAGACTGTGGTGCCGGTCAGCATCACCGATGAGGTGGATTTGCGTCACTGGCGCCCTGATGAGGATGTGACGGTGCGCCTTATCAAGGCCATTGGCGTGGCGTGCCGCGCCGAGCCCTCGATGAACGCCTGGTTTGATGGTGAAACCCTGTCACGGCGGCTGTTCAAAGAGATCAATGTAGCCATCGCGGTGGATTCAAAGCATGGCCTTTATGTGCCGGTGATGGAGAACGTGGCCGAGCGGGAGGGGGCAGATATCCGGCAGGGGCTGGATCGGATGATCGCCGATGTGAAGGCGCGCGCCGTGCCGCGCGAGATGTTGCAGGGGGCGACCATTACGCTCACCAACTTCGGTGCCATCGCAGGCCGTTATGCCAGCCCCATCGTCACGCCGCCGCAGGTGGCCATCATAGGGGCAGGCAAACTGTTCGAAAAAGTGGTGTTCATCCACGGTGAAGCGCGTCCCGTCAGGGCATTGCCGCTGTCGATGACATTTGACCACAGAGCCTGCACTGGCGGGGAGGCGGCTCGTTTTCTCAGAGCGCTGGTCGAAGCGTTGGAAGCAGCCACCTTATAACGGTTTGTGCCCTGTCATTGGCAGGGCACAAATTTGTTTGCGTAATCTACAAAGCCACGTATAATCCAAACCAGCTTGAAAGGGCGATAGTTATGTCAATGAATACGATGTTTCACATCTTGTCCTGTTGTTCATAAGTTAATCCCGTTTTTTGAGCTTTACCCGCTGAAAAGCATAAGTAATTATTTTGAATACAGGTTTAAAAGATATGTCTAACATGATCACCGGTACCGTTAAGTTTTTCAACGAAACCAAAGGTTTTGGCTTCATCCAGCAAGAAAACGGCCCGGACGTTTTCGTTCACTTCAGCGCCATTCAAGGTAACGGTTTCCGTACCCTGGCTGAAGGTCAGCGCGTACAGTTCTCTGTGACCCAAGGTCAGAAAGGCCCGCAGGCCGAGAACGTAACCGCTCTGTAATTCTTACAGAATTTAAGAAAGCCGTGGTACCTCTGGTGCCACGGCTTTTTGTTTATATGGCTTTTGCTACTACTTCCTATGTGCTGAATCATGCTGCTATCGCTCCTGCTTGCTGCCACCTTGACTCCGACGTCCGATGCGCCGGTACCGGTTCAATCCGCGATGGAAGCGCAGGTGATCTGCCAGCAATTTGTCCAGGTCCGGATGGGCACTGCACAGCAACCCGATGAGGTGAATGCGCGACTGGTGCCTGAAAGGGAGGGGGAGTGGCTGGTGGATGGCAAAGTAAAAGGACCCGAAGGTCCTTTGCTGTTTGCCTGTCATCTTCACCAAGGGGAGCGCTGGGAGCTACTCAACTTTTCGCTCTGGGCACCACAGCCGGTCAAAGCGGTTTGAGTGCGACCAACAGATGTTGCAGGTGTTCAACCATGGTCATGCCAAACGGGGTGAGATAGCCGCCATCTTCTGCGCTGATGAGCCCCTGTTGATGCAGACGGGCTGCCGCTTGGCACAACTCTTCAGACATATCGCTGCGTAATTTAATCCCTAGGCTCATGTTGGCCGGATCAAAGCATGCCAGTATTTTCAAATCGTTCACGAATTCGTTAGAAACCTGGTCGATCCCAATCATGGATTTACTCCTTACGCTAAAGATGTATGCAAACTAGCATCCCCGGATCCACTTTAGTGGGCGCTGGCTCAAATTATTGATCTTTGGCTGGATGCTGCGTTTCAAATGCTGTTTTTTTCGGCGTAATCAGATGGTTGGCTGACAGCTTCGTCAAGGGCCGAGCCGGACCAAACGTGGTAGGATAGGGCACTTCTTTATATCGGACGGTCTATTGGTGGCTGTTCGCCCTGTTCAAGGTATCGCTCATGGTCAAGATCACTCTGGTATCCCTGCTGCATTCACTTTGTACCCGCTTTCCGGTTTACCCCGCTGTTTCGTTGACGTCCCTGTTGGATGCCCATCAGGGCGAGGTGTGGTTACCTACACGCAAGGGGGCCGACATTGCGCTGTTACGCAAGCATGCCAAGGGGGCTCATGAGCTGGCGTCACTCGATGCGGGCTGGTGTGATTTTGCCGCCAGCGACAGCGGTGATACACCCGAGCTGGATGCACTGGCCAACTACGACAGCGAGATGATGGATAACCTGCTGATGTACTGGCACACCGCCGCCAAGATCAACAGCCCGATCACCGATAACCTGTTCGAGCTGCGTCGCGAAGTGGTGGATGAAGCCCACGGTGCCAAACTTGCTGCCGCTTGGGAGCAACAGCAACAGCAGCGTTTTGAGCAGCTGATGGCTATGGTGGCCAATGGCCAGGATCTGCTCTGCTTTGTCGAAGTGGAGTCCGCCTACTGGCTGCGGCAAAAGCTGAGCGAGCAGCCTGATGTGGAGCTGATCACCCCTGCCTTGTAAAAGGGGCAATATGATGGCTGGCGGTCTCGCTATCGAGGAGGCTGCTCTATCCTTATTTGCGTCATTGTCCTCCCCATCCGGTGCCAAGGGGCTGCAAGCTGGACAAGCTGACGACAAGATGTGAACATGGCGCCCTTTATCGAGAGAGAGACTTGGCCAATGAGCTATGAACTGAGCGACACCGAGCGCAATGCCGCGCTGCAACTGAACGCTGATTACCGTTACGATCACTTCATCAGCAAGCTGGTCGAGCATGAAGAGCTGTTCGTCCTGACTGACGAGCATGGCGTCATGATGCTGACCACCGACGATGAAGATTGCATCCCGGTATGGCCGCACCCGGAGTACGCCAAGGCGTGGGCCGAAGGTGAGTGGGCCGATTGCAAGCCGCAGTCCATCACCCTGAAGGTGTGGCTGGAGCGCTGGGTTGACGGTATGGAGCAGGACGAGCTGTGTGTTGCCGTGTTCCCGACCCCGGATCAGGAAGGCATCGTACTGGAGCCGGCCGACGTGGCTGACGCCATTGCCGAGAAGCAGGCCAAACGCGGCTGATCACTGCGCGATTCGCAACACCGGTTGCCAACAAAGACCCCGCTATCTGGCGGGGTCTTTGTTTTAGGTCTGTTTGCCAAATGAGTTGTCGCTATCAAGGCTGGCGATAGGTGGTGTCGATGATAGGCTCGGCCGGGAAAGTCTTGCCACTCTTGATGGCTGCCCTGGTCTCGGATTTTAGCTCTTCATCAATCCATAGCAGACCGCCATAGCTGTAACCGCTGTTGTCGCCCCCAAGAGGCCAGTAAAGCTGCTCGCTCTTGGGTGTTGCAGGTACTTTTGGCAGTTTTATCCAGCGCCATGCCCCTTCCCGGGTGTAGGGTACCTGATAGGCAGGCACGAAGCTTGCCAGCTCATAGAGCCGCTGCTGGATCTGCCGTGACAGGGCCGCCTTTTTGGCAAAGTCGAACTCCTTGTCATACTGCTCCACCAGAGCCGTGATGGCATCGTCATCGATGTTCATGATGTTGTTGGTCTGGGGCTTGTTGGCGTTGACCTTGTGGAAGAACTCCCAATAGGCGGGATAGCGGCTGCCCGCCCAGGCCATCCAGGCGCTCTGGTGCTTTTTCTCCAGCATCGATTTGAAACCGGCCGATGCATCCATCAGGTTGAGCTCCAGATTAAGCCCCGCCTTCTTGGCCTCTTCCCGCAACAGCGTGAGCCGCTGGGCATGCTCTGCGGTGGTGTAGGTGATGGCGAGGGTCAGTGACTGCCCCTTGTCGTTTTGCAAAATCCCCTGTGGCCCTACCTTGTTAAAGCTTGCCTTGGCAAAGTATTCCCGTGCCAGTTTGGGATCGAACGGACGGGCCTTGATCTCGCTGTTGGTAAACTCACCCTGACCTGAGCCATAACTGTTGAGTCGCTGGTAATCCCCCCGCAGCAGGGTGGTGAGCATCTTGTCGAGGTTGAGGGCATGCTGGATCCCGAGCCGCACATCTAGATTATTCAGCAGCGGATCGGCGGTGTTGAGATAGAGCCCCATTGGCGATTGCGGGGTCTGGTTGTAGAACCAGGTACGCGCGATATAACCCTTCTCGAACTCCGCGGTTTTGGTCTTGTCGTGCCACCAGTTGGGCATCACCAGCGGGAAGGTGTCGAGATCGCCGCGCAGGAAGTGCTGCCAGGCGATGTTCAGATCCCTGAGCACCTTGATCTCGATCCGCGCAGGATTGAAGCGATGCTGGAAGTAGCGCTCGTCATCCCCCCACCAGTTTTCAATCCGCTTGAAGGTGACCGATTTACCCTTTTTCACCTGATCGATCTGATAGGGTCCGGTGACCGGCAACACCTTCCAGTTGTACTCATTGACCCAGTTGGCGGTGAGCTTGATGGCGTGGCTCGGCTCCGGGCTGATGGGCAGCGATTCGAGCAGATCCTGGCGGCTCTTTTCGGTGCCGCTGGTGATGGCCAGGGTGTGATCATCAAACTTGGTTATGTCTGCTATCTGGGTGCTGTAGTAGTTGTTGTACCAGGGGTCGTTGATCTCCTTGCTGCGCATCATCTTGAGGGTAAAGAGCCAGTCATTGGCGGTGACCGGTTGGCCGTCTGACCAGCGCGCTTTGGGATTGATGCGAAAATAAAGGGTCTTGTTGTCGGCGCCGAAGGCCCACTCGTTTGCCAGCATCGGCATGGGGTTGCCGGTGACGGGATGAGTGCTCAGCAGTGGCAGGTTGGTTTCCCGCACGTAACCGGCAAAGCCGCCGTTGGAGTCGGGGCCATATTTGCGCAAAGTCAGGGGGAAGCTGGTCATAAAGGTGCGAAAGGTGCCGCCGCGTTTGGCGGTCGGATCGGCATAGAGAGGATCCTGGTTGTTGCTCTCCCACTTCAAGTCGGCGGGCAGCGTGGCACTCCAGCCAAACGGGCTCCAGCACAGGGTCAGGGTGATGGCGGTGGCGCGAATGATAGGGGAGAGTCTGCGCTCCCCGGCGGTGATGGTCGATGGCATGTCCTTGCTCTCCTGAAGTCTGCTTCCTGCAGATCACGCACTGGTGATGTCAGTCCCGATGGGGACTGGCTCATCATGAAAATTTTATTCTGTCAGGTCAATGAAATAGCGTGAATTAGCGGGTGGCCTAGGCCGCAACGCAGTGCAGGGTGATCCCCTTGGCCGCAATGGCAGCCCGCATGGGGGCGGGCAGGGCATCGTCGGTAACCAGTACGTTGATCTGGCCCGGCGCGCCAAGCTGGCTCGGGTGGATGGCGCCAAATTTGCTGCTGTCGGTGATCACCACATTGGTCATCCCCTTGGCCAGCACGCTGTTGACCACGTCGGCCCGCATCATATCGCGGCCGGTGAAACCCATCTCGGGATGAAAACCGTCGACCCCGATAAAGGCCTTGGAGAAGTGCACCTGCTCGATACAGAGGCGCGTCAGCGGCCCCACCACGCTCTCGCTCTGATGCTGGAACAGCCCGCCAAGCAGCACCACCTGAGCCGGGGTGTCTTTGAGCAGATGGGCGATATAGCTGCTGATGGTGATGATGGTGACCCGTTTGTGCAGGGCCAGATGGCGCGCCAGCATGGCGTTGGCGCTGCCCCCCTCGATAAAGACCGTCTCGCCATCTTCCACCAGCTGGGCGGCCCGCTCGGCGAGGCGCTCCTTGAGCAGGTAATTGATGTTCATCCGGGCATCCGGGTCATCGGTCTCCAGCGCCATGGCCGAGCCGTGTACCCGTCTGAGCAGTCCCTGTTTCTCCAGCGCGGTGAGGTCGTTGCGCACCGTCACCTCAGACACGCCTGTGTGTCGGGAGAGTTCACTCACGCTCATCTTGCGAGCCTGATGGACCAGAGTGAGGATCAGTTGGTGGCGTGGATTCATGGTGCGCTCGCATGCAAGGTGGTGGATAGCGGCAAGCCACCCGAGGGTGGCTTGCCAATCATATGACGTCACAGGCGCCATGGGGTGCGCCCCGTCAGAGACTGTGCTCGGTGCGGGCGATGATATCATCTTGCGCATCCGGGGATAAGGCGGTGAAGAAGGCCGAATAGCCCGCCACCCGTACCACCAGATCCCGGTACTGATCGGGATGGGCCTTGGCTGCCAGCAGGGTCTCGCGCGAGACGATGTTGTACTGCACGTGCCACCCCTTGTGCACCTCGAAGAAGGTGCGCAGCAGGCTCATCAGCTTGGCCTTGTCCCGCTCGTTCTCAAGGCTCGCCGGGCTCAGCTTCTGGTTGAGCAGCACCCCGCCGAGAATGGCCGCCGTGGGCAGCTTGCCGATGGAGTTGAATACCGCCGTCGGGCCGAGACGATCCGAACCCGACGAGGGGCTGGCCCCTTCCGCCAGCGGCGTGCGGGCGTGGCGGCCATCCGGGGTAGCCATGGTGGCGGCACCGAAGGGCACGTTGGCGGAGATGGAGGAGGTGCCGGCATAGTAGGTGCCGCCGATGGGGCCACGGCCGAAGCGGGTATTGTGCAGCCCCTTGAGCTCGTCGATGTAGCTCTGGTAGGCCTGTACCAGCAGCATATCTACCTTGTCCAGATCGTTGCCATATTTGGGGGCGGCGTTGGTGAGGCGCTGGCGCAGCTGCTCCCCTGCCAGCCCGGCAAAATCTTGTTCGAGTGCTTCGGCCAGCTCTTGCTGATCCACAATCCCCTGCTCGAACACCAGTTTCTTCAGGGCTGCCAGGCTGTTGCCGAGGTTGGCAATTCCCACCTGTAGACCTGAGACCCAGTCATAGACGGCGCCCCCCTCCTTGATGGTCTTGCCGCGCTCGATGCAGTCATCTACCAGGGTGCTGCAGAGGATGTCATGGGCTTGGGCTTCCAGCACGCTGTCGACCACGCAGTCGATCTCGATGGATTTGCGGGTGAAGTAGCGCACCTGCTCATCCCAGCGGGCCATCACCTCGTCAAAGTTGCCAAAGTTACCGTCTCGCAGCGATTGGGTTTGGGGCAGGAAGACCTTGCCGGTGGTGGCATCGCGGCCGCCATCGAGGGAGGCCAGCAGGATGCGGGCGAAGTTGATAAAGCTCATGCCGGTGCAACGGTAGCCCCACTTGCCGGGCACGGCGGTCTCGATGCAGCCGATGGCGGCGTAGTGGTGGGCATCCTCCACGCTCACCCCGAGCTTGATGAACTCGGGGATCACCACCTCGTCGTTGTTGAAGGCGGGCATGCCAAAGCCGCAGCGGATCACTTGAATGCAGGCGTCGAGGAAATCCTCGCTCATCCCGGCGTGGTAGCGCACCGAGAGGTTGGGCTGGGTGGAGCGCAGCTGGCCGCAGGACTCCAGAATCGCGTAGGAGAGGCCATTGACCGCGTCATGGGCAGCGCCATCCCGCCAGTTCTGGCCGCCGATGGTGACGTTCTGGTAGAGCGGGCTGCCAGCAGAGGCCTTGGAGTGGGTGCCGGAGCGGATCTTGTTCACCTCCAGCAATTTCAGCCAGCACCCTTGCAGCAGTTCGATGGCGCGGGGGCGTGACAGGGATTCTGACAGCTCCACTTCGCGGCGATACCAGGGATAGAGGTACTGATCCATCCGGCCGAACGACACCGAGTGGCCGTTGGATTCGATCTGCAGAATGAGCTGGATAAAGTAGCAGAGCTGCAGTGCCTGCCAAAAGGTTTCGGGTGGCTGGTGGGCGATGTGGGCACAGTTGAGCGCTATGGTCTCAAGCTCGTTTCGGCGCTCGGGGCGAGATTCTTGTGCTGCCATATCATGGGCAAGTGCGGCGTAGCGCGAGATGTGAGCGCTGACCGCATCCAGAGTGATGGCGACGGCGTGCAGGAACTGCTCGCGCTGCAGGTCGGCCCAATCCGCCAGATCCAGCCGACTGCGCCGCTCGGCCACCTTGGCCTTGAAGCCATCGAGCCCCAGCGTGAGCAGCTCCTCATAGTTGACCGCGAGGTGGGCATCCCCCGAGGTCATGTTGCCCTCGGCCTTGATGATGCCGCTCTCCAGCAGCGCTTTCTGCTCATCGGTAAAGAGGCCAAAGCAGCGATCCTGCACCGTCTGGCCGCGCCAGAAGGGGGTGAGGGCGTGGATGATCGCCTTGTCGGTTTCGCTGACTGCAAAACCGGCACCGGGGCGGTCTGCCAGCTCGTCGATCTCCTTCTCAATCCAGCTCACAGTGTATTCGGGAAATAGCGGCGCCGCCCGTACCTGACTGGCCTGATTGCCGACGATAAGCTCGTCGTGCTTGATCCAGATGGTGCGCTCCTTGAGGTGATGAGCCAGCGCCAGGGCGCGGCGCACCGGCAGCGGGCGGGCGAGGTTAGCCTGATAGGCCTCGGTGTAGTGGCGGGCACGCTCGGTGCAAACCGGTGGCTGAACGATGTGGATCAGGCTCTCTTTGTGGGCGCGGATCCGTGGGCTGAGGGTATTGAGGTCGAGCTGGGTCATGATCTTATCCTCTGGTCACAGGGGTCAGCCCCTGACGTTGGGCGTATGCATGGGCAAAGTGGAGTAAATCGGGGTCGTCGAGCGGTGTCTCCGGCGCCTGATAGGGCAGATCCAGCAGGGCATATTTGCCCATCCCCAGGGTGTGGTAGGGGAGGAAGTGGATCTCCTGCACGGTGCCGAGGCTGGCGGCGGTGTCGGTGATGGCGCTGATCGATGCGCGGTCGGCATTGAAGCCGGGAATGAGCGGCACCCGGATCTGCATCGGCATGCCGTATTTGGCGAGGCGTTTGAGGTTCGCGATGGGCAACTCCACTTTGCCGCGGGTCCAGTGGAAGAATCGTTCTTTATCCACGTGTTTGAGATCTGCCAGCACCAGATCCAGTGAGGGGAGGCTTGGCTCAATCTGGTGCCATGGCACATGGAGGCAGCTCTCGACCGCGGTGTGCAGCCCTTCGGCCTTGCAGCGGGCCAGCAAAGCGGCGGCAAAGTCGGGCTGCATAAAAGGCTCGCCACCGGAGAGGGTGACGCCACCGCCGCTGCGCTCGAAGAAGGGGCGATCCCGCAAGATGGTGTCCATCAGGGTGTCCAGGGGTTCATCGCGGCCGCACACCTGCAGCGCTTCGCTGGGGCAGAGGCCGCGCAGCCGTTCCATATCATCGGCCTTGAGGGTAGAACGGCTGAGCTGGATGCCCTGGCTGTCACGCAAGATTGCCGGACAAGCCTGGCTGCAGAGCTGGCATCCCTCGATGCACTGGCGCCGGTCGAGTAGTATGTCCGGCTTGGGAGAGCGGCTTTCCGGGTTTTGACACCACAGACAGGCCAGCGAGCACCCCTTGAGAAACACCAGGGTGCGAATGCCGGGGCCATCGTGAGTTGAATATCGTTGCAGGTCAAAAATCATACCGCCTCCTTTTGTATTTGCATTCTATTTGCTTTCATTCGAAAGTTGATTTGATTTCGATCAAGCTATTTGCAGATGTTTTCTCGCTAGAATGGCGACATATTGAACATCCCGTTAAGGAGTTAGAGATGGAGCTGTATCTCGATACCGCTGATGTGGCGGCAGTGCGTCGCTGGTCACGGATCCTGCCGTTGGCCGGTGTCACCACCAATCCTTCCATTACCGCCGCCGGGGGATTGCCGCTCTGTGAGCTGCTGCCCGCCCTGCGCGACGTGCTGGGGCCCAAGGCGCGCCTGTTTGCCCAGGTGATGGCCAAAACCGAAACCGAGATGGTGCGCGAGGCATTTGCCCTGCGTGAGCTGGACCCGGATCTGGTGATCAAAATCCCGGTATGCGCAGAGGGGCTGGCGGCCATCAAGAGCCTGACCGCTAACGGTGTGCCGACTCTGGGCACCGCTGTCTATACCCCGCTGCAGGGTTGGTTGGCGGCGGTGGCGGGGGCGGAATATGTCGCGCCCTACGTTAACCGGCTGGATGCCCAGGGTGGCGATGGCATTGCTACCGTGCAGGAGTTGCAACAGCTGCTTGCGCTGCACGCGCCGAACAGCAAGGTGCTGGCAGCGTCATTCCGCACTCCCCGTCAGGCGCTCGACTGCCTGCTGGCCGGTTGCCAATCGATCACCTTGCCGCTTGATGTGGCCGAGCAGTTGCTGAATGTGCCTGCGGTGGATGCGGCGCTGGTGAAGTTCGATCAGGATTGGCAGCGCGCTTTCGGTCGCTGATCCCGGTGGCAAGCTGATTGCCGTGATTGAGGGGGGAGGGTGAAGAAGCGCGGGTGATGGGGATTGACCGACTAGACTGGAAAGAGGTGGCTACATTCGCTGGCCGCCTTGCAGTCTACCGGAGGTATCCCATGAGCGACCATCTGCTACTCCCCCATGGTGAAGATTTGCGTCGTGCGGTGCTTTGGCTCAGCGAGCATCATCAGCACGATATCGCCGCCATTGAAGAGGCCAGCCTGCGTTTTGATCTCTCGCCGCTGGATGAGGAGTTTCTGATCCGGCACTGGCTCGACAGCCAGCGCCAATCATGAATATCTGAGGTGATAGGTTTAGAAGAAGTTGGCGAGGTTGATGCCAAACTCTTTGGGGTCGACTGTATTCTCGATGCTCTCCTGCACCCCTGACTTGGCCAGATCCAGCCACTGTACGTCGAGGTAGTGACGCTGGGTGGCGTGATAGATCACCTTGACCACCGGCTTGAGCGGCTGCTGCTCGTTGCGCTGCATCACGATAGCCAGGCGCTGGTTTGAGAGCTGTACCAGAGTGCCCACCGGATAGACTCCCATGCACTTGATGAACTTGGTAACCAGTTCAGCATCGAAGTGCTGATTGATCCCCTTGAGCAGAATGCGGAAGGCCTGGGTCGGCTGCATACCTGCTTTGTAGACCCGATCCGCGGTGATGGCATCATAGACATCGACGATGCCGCTCATCCGGGTATAGAGAGAGAGCTGCTCCCCCTTGAGTCGCTGCGGGTAGCCGGAGCCATCGAGCCGCTCGTGGTGGTTGGCGGCCACCTCCAGCATGGTGGGGGTAATGCCAGGGGTATTGCTGAGGATCTCGTAACTGTGCACCACATGCTGACGCATGATGGCGAACTCCTCGTCGGTCAGCTTGCCCGGTTTGTGGAGCACCTCGTCCGGGGTCATGATCTTGCCCACGTCGTGCAGCAGGCCACCCAGGGTCAGCTCCTTGAGCACGCTGCGCTCCAGTCCCAGATAGCGGCCGAAGTTGGCCAGCAGAATGGCCACGTTCATGGAGTGCTCCATCAGGTAGGCATCCTTGGCGCGAATACGGGCCAGACAGAGCATGGCATCGCCGTGGGTGAACATGGTGTCCACCATCTCTTCGGCGACTTCGGCCAGCGGGGTGATGTCGATGGGTTCACCCGCTTTGAGATGGCGAATGAATTTGCCTTGCAGCTCGCGCGCTTCCTGATAGAGGCGGCGAATTTTAAGCTCCCGTCCTTCGCCGTTGGCACTGGCACGGCGCCCTACCTGGGCGCTGTTGGCATTGAGATCGGGGGAGGTAACGGCGTCACTTTCGGCACTGCCCAGTTTGCTGCGGGCCAGATCGATGCGTACCGTGAGCACCCCCTGACGCACCAGATTGGCAATTTGCGCCACGCTGGTCACCAAGCCCATCTGGGCGATCTCCATCCCACCTGTCTGGCTGGCGATAGCAATCACATACATGCCGGGTTTCAGCTGGTTGACGGGAATGACGGGATAGGATGCTTGAGACTTCATGAGGGCTTCCTGACTCTTATTATTATGAGTATCGTTCGGATGGGTCACACCGGAGAAGTGTAACATCGGATGACCAGTTCGTCATAATTGGTACCCCCTTAACAGTGGCGTTGTCGCCCCCGCCCGATATAATGACGCCCCTTTACTTGTTGGACTCCGAGGTTGTGAATGCGGCTTGATAAATTTCTGTGCGATTGTTCCGATTTGACCCGCTCGCTGGCAGGCAAACTGATCCGTCAGGGCGAGGTCATGGTGGATGGCATTGTGGTCAAGCAGCCCGCCTTTCATATCAATGAGCAGAGCCAGATCGAGTTTGACGGCGTGCTGCTGACACTGGAGCAGCGCAACCGCTATTTCATGCTGCACAAGCCGGAAGGTTATGTCTGTTCCAACGAGGATCCGGATCACCCGACCGTCTTCTTCCTGATGGATGAACCGGCGATGGGCAAGCTGCACGTAGTGGGTCGCCTCGACCTCGATACCACGGGGCTGGTGCTGGTGACCGACGATGGTCAATGGTCCCACCGCATCACCTCGCCTCGCCACGAGTGTGCCAAGACCTATCACGTCTGGCTAGCCGATCCGGTGAGCCCGGATGCAATCGCGCTGTTCGCCGAAGGGGTCTACCTGCGTAACGAGACCGATAAAACCCGTCCTGCCCAGCTGGAAATTCTCGGCGAGTGCGAGGCCCGCCTGACCATTCACGAAGGCAAGTACCATCAGGTCAAGCGGATGTTTGCCTCCATCGGCAACAAGGTCGTTGGCTTGCATCGCGAGCGGGTGGGCGGTCTGACGCTGGATGAAGATCTGGCCCCCGGTGAATACCGCGAGCTGACCGCTGAGGAGATTGCCCTGTTCTGATCTGGGATGGTGCCGGGTGTCAGTGAGTGCTGAAGCCCAGCACCAGCGCGGTGCCCAGGGTGGCAATCAGTGCCCCCGCCCAGGCGGCAATGGATGGCCGCTCCCCCGAGTGCCACCACAACAGCGGCAGCAGCAGTACCGGCGTGGTGGAGGAGAGAATGGCCACCATGCCCACCTCGCCCTGCCGCAACGCCATCAGGATCAGCGTCATCCCCAGCCCCATCGCCAGAAAACCGTTGGTGGCAATCATGGCGAGGATATGGCGATTGACCGGTTTGAGCGGCATGGCCAGCGGCAAGCGCCCCAGCCGCAGGACGCAGTGGGCCAGCAGGGCACTGCCCATCCGGATACCCGATGCACTCACCGCATCCACCTCACCACTCATCATCACCGGCTTGGCGATGATGGCTCCCACGCTTTGACACAGTGCCGCCGTCAGGCCAAGGCCAATTCCCAGCGCCAGATTGCCACGGATCTGCTCCCACTCGTTACTGCTACTGCGTCTGCCAAACAGGATTGCCAGCATCACGCCGGCAAAGACCAGCATGGCCCCCAGCAGTCGCCAGCCCGTCAGCTGTTCATTGAAGAGCCATAGCCCAAGCAGGGCGGAAAACAGCGCATGGCAAGAGAAGAGCAGGGCACTGCGTCTTGGCCCCAACCGGTTCATGCAGGCAAACAGCGCCGTATCGCCCACGAAGATGCCGACCAGCCCCGAGATGGCGAGCAGGGGCAGGGCGCTTGCGGTGAGGGTTTGCCAGCCACCGGTGAGCAGACTCATGGTGCCGAGCATCAGGCTGACCAGAAACATGCGCCAGCGGCTGTAGGCAAATGCGCCGAGATGACGGGCCGGTTTGACCGAAATTAGCGCTGCAACTGCCCATAAACTGGCCGACGCGAGGGCCAGCCACTCATAACCCATAAAAACTCCTGAAAAAATTAACCCGAAAGACTCCATCTCCCGGGCAAGCCCGATACAATACGGGGCGTTTTCGGGGATAACAAGAGCGGCATCAGGCATTCATCAGGCGCGCCGTCGGCCTTCCCCTCCTGCAGTGGTGTTATTCGAGGTTTGGTCATGAGGTATGGTTTCTTCCCCAAGCTGGCGCAACGCTGGCTCTCCCCGCTATTGCTTGCCGTGCTGGCAGGGCCCCTGGCCCATGCCACCACCGTTGAGCAGCAGCCCCTGCTTGCCGATCGGCAAACCCTGGTAAAGGGCAACGGTGCCGAGCCGGAGTCGCTGGATCCGGCGCTGGTGCGCTCCGGTTTTCCGGGGGAGGCGGTACTGGTCGATCTGTTTGAAGGGCTGGTCAGCGAAGATGGTCAGGGGCATATCGTTCCTGCTCAGGCACAGCGCTGGGAGGTGAGTGAAGATGGGCTGGAGTGGCGATTCTTCCTGCGCCCTCAACTGAAATGGTCCAATGGCGAGCCGCTGGTGGCCGCTGATTTTGTCTATGCCTGGCGCCGTCTGCTCGATCCGGCCATCAACTCCCCTTCTGCCGGATTGCTGCTGGCGACGGGGATCAACAATGCGCAATCCATCTATGCCGGTGCGCTGGAGCTCGGCAATCTGGGCATTGAAGCGCAAAGCGATCAGATCCTGAAAATCACTCTGGAGCGGCCGGCTCCCTATTTCCTGCAGCTCATCAGTCAGCGCCCCTTTGTGCCGGTCAATCAGAAGGCGATAGCCAAGTTTGGCAAACAGTGGACCGAGCCTGGCAAGCTGGTGAGCAATGGTGCGTACCGGCTGGCAAGCTGGACGCCGAACGAGCGGATCGAAGCCGAGCGCAATATCCACTACTGGGATGACCTTCACAGCCGTATCGGGCGGGTCACCTACCTGCCGATCACCTCGCAACATGCAGAGCGGCTGCGCTATGAGGCTGGTGAAATCCAGCTCACCAACAAGGTCTCCCTCGGCTATTACCAGAAGATGAAGCGCGAATCTCCGGAGCGGCTGTGGGGGTTGCCGCTGTTTGGCACCTATCTCTATGCGTTCAATTTGAAGCGCCCCGAACTGCAGGATGTGCGGGTGCGTCAGGCGCTCTCCATGGCGGTTGATCGACAGCAGCTCATTGGATCGGTGAGCGGGCAGGATGAACAGGCGGCATGGTCGCTGTTGCCGGAGATGCCGGGTTACCCCCGGGTGATATTGCCTGTGGCGCTTGAAGATATGCCAACCCGCCAGGCCAAAGCGGCAGCGTTGTTGTCAGCGGCCGGGTATAACAGTGCCAATCCACTCAAGCTGAGCATTACCTACAACAGCGCAGAAACCCACAAGCAGATGGCGATGGCCATTGCCGCCATGTGGCAGAAGCTGGGGGTACAGGTCACCCTCAACAGTCTGGAGTGGGGTGCCTATCAGGTGGCCAAGGATAGCGGTGATTTCCAAGTGGCCAGAAGCTTCCTGTTTGGCGATTACGTGGAGCCGTCTGCCATGCTGGGCAGCTTCCGTTGTCAGGATCTGCGCAACGAGAGCGGCTACTGCAATCCCGACTTTGATCTGTTGCTGGAGCAGGCAGCCAATACTCTGGACAGCGCGAGCCGGGTTGAACTCTACCGGCATGCCGAACAGTTGCTGCTTGAGGAGGCGCCGATCCTCCCCGTGTATCATTACAATCAGATGAGACTGGTCGATCCCACCCTGCGGGGACTGCCCAGCCAGAATTTGAAAGGGACGATTGCCACCAAGGATCTCTATTTCAGCCCGCAGTGAGGAGCATTTCATGAAACTTGCCATCATTTCCGACATCCACGGCAGCATCATTGCGCTGGAGCGGGTGCTGACACAACTTGAGCCCTGGCAGCCGGATCACTATCTGCTGCTCGGCGATCTGCTCAACCATGGCCCGCGCAATCCTCTGCCGGAAGGGTATAACCCGGCCGCTGTGGCCGATCGGCTTAACGAGTTGGCTCCGCAAATCATCGCGGTGCGGGGCAATTGTGATTCCGAAGTAGATCAGATGCTGTTGCGCTTTCCCATCACCGCCCCCTACAACCAGTTGCTGATCGATGAGCGGCGCTGGTTTGTCAGCCACGGCCATCTTTATCGCCCAGACGAGGTACAGCTACCGCCGGGTAGTCTGTTCCTGAGCGGCCACACTCATGTGCCGGTGCTGGAGTGGCAGGGGGAACGGATCTTGATGAACCCGGGGTCAATTTGTTTCCCGCGCGGCGAGTTGCCTGCCAGTTACGGGAGCTATGAGGACGGAGTACTGCGCGTCAATGCGTGTGAGGACGGGCGAGAGTTGTTGCGACTGGAGCTTTAAAACGGAGAGCAAAAATGCAAGGCCTGATAAGAGATATCAGGCCTTGATACCGTAGGATCGGGTGCCAGAGCGAGTATTACCCTTGGCGTCATAGGTCAGGCTGTTGCGATCGCGCAGCTGACTCAGAAAGGTTGCCAGACGACGGTTTGAGACGATGCTCAATTCAAGCAATCGACCGTTGATATCATTTTGTGCCTGGCAAGCATCCAGTTTTGCACGAAGCTGCGCCATCTCGTCGGGATAGGCTGCCAGCTGCAGTGCCAGTTCCGGCATCTCTGCCAGTGTCTTGTCCAGAGTTTCTATCGCAGCAAGCAACTGCTGTTTGCGCTCGGTCAGTGCGGGCAGGGCCAGTGCCTGATGCTGTTCGAGCAAGCTGAACTCCTCTTCCAGAATGCCTTGCATCTGGCTGAGGTAATCATCTTGGGTGTGCAGTAACGAAGGTAAGTCCATCATCCCAGAACTTTGTCCAGATTGGCCTCGAAACTGAACATCTTCTTGGCCACAGCGTCGCTGTTAACCTGATATTCGCCACTCGCGACGGCTTTTTTCAGCCGTTCGACCTTGCTCTCATTGCCGGTCGAGGCGGTATTGAGGTTTTGTTGCATCTTTTGCAATTGTTGCGCCTCACTGGTCAAGGAGACGGAGTCCAGCTTGACAGTAGCCGCTTTGTTTTCGGGCGATGAGGTGACTGACTTGCTGCCTGTCCCCTGGCTATTAGCGGTATTTTGCAACCGATTATTCGCCAAGTTGTTGATATTGTTGATGGCCATTTTAGTTACCTTCGTCTGCTTTAAGGTTTGCTTACCTGTTTATCGGTGCGGCAGATCAAAACTTTAGAAAAAAGTTGTCAAGGATCCGGATTTAAAAAGTGACCGATACGGCGCCTACCGCACTGACTTTACCCTCAACGGTTTTGCCGGAGCGAATATTGACGAGTTTGATGATCTCTCCGAAGCTGCCATCTTGCAAGGCTCGGGCCATGGTTTTGATCTGGAAGTTGCTATTTTCTGCCGTCAGGGTGACCTGATCCCCTTTGCACACTACACAAACCTGGCTCAAACGGATGGGTTGCCCAGGTTTTAGCTCCCGCTTGCTGCGTACTCCGACAAGAGGGGCGGTGTCAGTCAGGTAGTCGCCGCGGATCAGGGTCTGATCTTGATAGGCCAACACCAGCTGGCTTTCACTCAGCAGGTCCCCCTTGGCGATGGGGTTGGTCACAGTGACATAGGGTTTTTGAATGCTGACCCGTACCGGGAGATAGACGTCCCAGGGTTTGTCTTCCTCACATTTAAGGTAAACTGTTGTATTACGGCGAATTTCCATTTTTGCTGGTAAGCTGATAGTGAGCAGATCTTCGCAGCGGGTCAGTGGGAGCCGTTCATCCAGTGTGGCAGAGGTGACCTCGGCTCTGGCATCCAACGGAATATCCAGCTGGCTGTAAACGAACTCTTGTGCCTTTTCTTGCAGATAAGTAGTGACGTCCGAGGCGTAGCTGGAAGATATGCTGCCAAAAAAGAGGCTGATGAGTAAAAGTCGGTTAATCATTTTCGCTCGTTGGTCGATAAGTTGTTCACGCATATCACCATATTTAACTATGATTGCTTCAGAATCTGTTCGTTGTCACATCGATAGTCTGACGCAATCCATCACGCATGCATGATTAATGCCAAGCGTTTTTAGGGAGTGTTTATGGCCAGTATCCTGGACTCGGTCAACCAACGTACCCAGCTAGTGGGGCAAAACCGGCTGGAGTTGTTGTTGTTTCGTCTCAATGGACGTCAAAGATTTGGCATCAACGTATTCAAAGTGCGTGAAGTGTTGCAGTGTCCCCCCTTGACCGTGATGCCCAAACTGAACTCCTGCATCCGCGGGGTTGCACATATTCGTGGCCAGACTATCTCGGTCATCGATCTCAGCATGGCTGTTGGCAAACGCCCGATTGATGATCTGAGCAAATGCTTCATTATCATCTCCGAGTACAACCGCTCTATTCAGGGCTTCTTGGTGCATTCGGTCGAGCGCATCATCAATATGAACTGGGAATCCATCCTGCCTCCGCCCAAAGGTGCAGGTCGCATCAACTACATGACAGCCGTGACTGAAGTCGACGGCGAGTTGGTCGAAATTCTTGATGTTGAGCGGATATTGAACGAAATTTCGCCGGTTGCAACGGATGTGAGTGAGGAGTTGGTTCAGGCCAGTGTCGACCACCCGACTCTGGGGCGTCCTGTTCTTGTTGCGGATGATTCCTCAGTGGCACGCAAACAGGTACAACGTGCGCTTGAGGCTATCGGTGTCGAGTGCGTGTTGGCAAAAGATGGCCGCGAAGCATTGAACATGCTGCTGGAAATGACCAAAAATGGTCCTATCAAGGATCAGGTTGCGCTGGTTATTTCGGATATCGAAATGCCGGAAATGGATGGCTATACCTTCACTGCCGAGATCCGGAATAATCCCAATCTCAAGGATTTGCATGTTATTCTGCATACCTCGCTCAGTGGAGTATTCAACCAGGCAATGGTGCAGAAAGTTGGTGCGAACAATTTTATCGCCAAGTTCCAGCCTGATGAATTGGCCAAGGCCGTACAAAACGCACTCTAATAAAGAAGAACAGCTGCATGAAGACACTTTCGGACGACTTATACAAACAGTTCAGCAACTTTCTGGCGGTACAGAGCGGAATTGTGCTGGGGGATAACAAACAGTATCTGGTGAAGAGCCGTCTTTCACCTTTGATGGCGCAGTTTGGCATCGAGAGTCTGTCTGATCTGGTTACCCGTGCAATGAGTGTGCGAGAGCGTGACCTGAAAATGGCCGTGGTGGATGCCATGACGACCAACGAGACCCTCTGGTTTCGTGATACCTATCCGTTTCAGCTTCTTACCGACAAGATTTTCCCCGAGTTGGGGAAAAGTGGCCGCCCCATCAAGATCTGGTCGGCTGCATCCTCGTCAGGTCAGGAGCCCTATTCCATTGCCATGACGGCACTGGAGCAGCAGATGAAAAAGCCGGGGACCTTGCCTGGTGGCGTGCAGATTGTCGGGACGGATATTTCGACTACCATGCTCAATCAGTGTAAGGAAGGCGTTTACGATAGCCTTGCTCTGGCGCGCGGTTTGTCACCGGAGCGCAAGAAGATGTTTTTTGAGCCCTACGGTGATAACAAAATGCGGGTTGCTGAGCGAGTCAGAAAATTGACCACCTTCCGGCCACTCAACCTGTTGGAGAGTTATAGTCTGCTCGGCAAGTTTGACATTATTTTTTGCCGTAACGTGCTCATCTATTTTGCGCCGGAAGTGAAGTCGAAGATCCTCAACCAGTTTGCTGCCAGTCTCAACCCCGGTGGATATCTGATGCTGGGAGCGTCGGAGTCACTGGCCGGGTTGACCGACCGGTTCGAGATGATCCGTTGCAATCCGGGGATTGTCTACAAGGTCAAATAGGCCTCATAGCCTTGATATTCGGGGTTCTACCGGATATTGCCAGTTCATGCAAAGAGGGAAGCTACGAGCTTCCCTCTTTCTTTATCTACTGCTCGGTCTTTCTATTTACCTGCCATATCTCGCCACTGCAAAAGTGGTTGCAACCTTAAGGTGGCCAAATGATGCCGTCTGACTCAAGGCACGAGATGCTCCTGCCGTTTTCGGTCTGAAATGTGCTCATACCCAAACCATCGATCTGATAGATTTGCTTATGGCACACCTCTTGCAGGCAAAATAAACCAAGCAGGAGGTGTGCTATGGCTCTTTCATTTGACAAGGCATTCGGTGTGCATCAACACACTATAAGCGTTCGCGCCAAGCGTGCTGAGGTGCTTTCCAGCAATATTGCCAACGCAGATACCCCGGGCTTCAAAGCTAGGGATATCAATTTTGCTCAGGCATTGCAGGAGGCCCAGTCGCATCAGGGGTTTGGTTTGGCAACGACCAGCGAAAAGCACTTTGCCTTGAATATGGACGCCCCAGGTACCGTGCAATATCGCAACCCGCTGCAACCGGATACCGGTGACGGCAATACAGTCGATGTGCAGCAGGAGCGCAGCGAATTTCTGCGCAATAGCCTCGAGTATCAAACCTCCCTTGAATTTATGAATAGCAAGATCAGTGGCCTGCTCAAGGCCCTGAAAGGAGAGCAGTGATGAGTTTGTTCAAGGTCTTTGACATAGCAGGCTCGGCTATGAGTGCACAGTCAGTGCGCCTCAACACGGTTGCCAGCAACATGGCCAACGCGGACAGCGTCAGCTCCAGTGTGGAAAATACTTACCACGCCAGGCGGCCAGTCTTTGCCGCCCAGCTCGATCAGGCGATGTCTGACAAGCAGGGCTCGGTCGGGGTTGAGGTGAAGGGGATTGTCGAGAGCAAGGCGCCACTGCTCAAGGAGTACAACCCCAACCACCCGATGGCGGATAAAGACGGTTTTATCTTCAAGCCAAACGTCAACATGGTTGAAGAGATGGCCGACATGATCAACGCCTCGCGCAGCTACCAGACCAACGTACAGGTTGCAGATTCGGCCAAAAAGATGCTGCAGCAGACGCTCCAGCTTGGCAAGTCCTGATAGGAGGGATGCAGCATGGTCGATACAACCAACAGTGCTAACGGTATAAGCCGTACCACGACCCAGACGACAGGCATAACCACGACGCCCAAGAAAGAGCTGGATCAGGCTTCATTTATGAAACTGCTGACCATGCAGCTGTCATATCAGGATCCCTTCAAGCCGGTCGACAATGCCCAGATGCTTTCCCAGATGGCATCCATGTCGACATCCGAGGGGATCAGTAGTCTGTCTACCCAGATGGGCAAGCTTAATGACCAGATGATATCCAGCCAGGCTCTCCAAGCGTCTTCTCTGGTGGGCCAAAATGTATTGCTACAGGGCAATACAGGATTTTTAGACAAGGATGGTTCGTTATCTGCGGTCGTTGCTGTAGGCACAACGAATAAATATGCGGGCGTCAAAATTACCGTTGAGGATGAAAAGGGACAGGTTATCAAGGAGTTTCCCCTCGAAGGCGACCAAAAAGGTAATGTGGAAATTGCTTGGGATGGTAAAGACAAGGCCGGTAACCGAGTCGCCGCAGGCAAGTATGTCATCAAAGCCAGCGGCACTCTCGATGGCAAGTCGGAAAGTATTGCCACATTTGCTTATGCCAAAGTAGATAGCGTTGCTTTGGGCAATGCCACCAACCCGACTCGTCTCAACTTGAGAGGGCTGGGGAGCGAATATCTGAACAATATTCTGCAAATTTCAGGCACCAATTCAAATCCGACGGTTACACCGTCAAAAACCACGTCGACAGCATCGATCTAAGGAGCTGGATATGTCATTTAACAATGCCTTGAGCGGTGTCAACGCGGCACAAAAAGACTTGAACGTCACCGCCAACAACATTGCCAACGTTAACACCATGGGCTTTAAAGAGTCCCGTGCCGAGTTTGCGGATGTCTACGCCAACTCCATCTTTGTCAATGCCAAGACCCAGGTCGGTAACGGTGTGGCAACCGGTGCGGTTGCCCAACAGTTCCATCAGGGGGCGCTGCAATTCACCAATAACGCACTGGATCTGGCGATTCAGGGGAATGGATTCTTTGTGACCTCCGATGGCCTGACCAACCTGGATCGCACCTATACCCGTGCGGGTGCCTTCAAGCTCAATGAAAACAGCTATATGGTTAATAATCAGGGTCATTACCTGCAAGGCTATGAAATTAACGCCGATGGCACCCCGAAGGCGGTCAGTATTAACTCTACCAAGCCGATCCAGATCCCTGATAAGGCGGGTGAGCCTGTGAAAACGACCAAGATCGAGGCAAGTTACAACTTGCCAGCTAATACAAAGCCGCTTCCGGCCGGTGCTACGGCACCAACGGTTCCTGTTCCTAACCCGCCTGATGCATCTACATTTAATCGAAAAGACTCAAATACCTATTCTGCGTCCACGTCAATTACGGTTTACGATTCGCTTGGTGAGCCACATACCATTACCCAATATTTTGTTAAAGAAGCAGATCCTGCCAATCTTGCTAACCCAGCAAATCCTACAGCATGGCGCATGTATCTTTACCAGGGAGATAAGCCTATTGATATCGATGGTGCTGGTGCGGTTACTCCGACGATGGCACCTGGTTTGGATCAGGCTCCTGCTGGTGCGAGAATCACATTTGATGCTGATGGAAAAATGATTTCACCGACTGCACCGGCGGTTATCAAGACCGAAGCATTAGGAGCTGGCGCAGGGATAATCAATAATGGTGCAGACCCTACCCAAGTCATTGAAATTTCTTTAGGTAATCTTACCTCTTACGCTTCTCCTTTCGAGGCCTATAAGTTGACGCAAGACGGCTCGACAGTCGGTCGTTTGACCAAAGTTGAAATTACCCCTGACGGTATTGTGTCTGCAACTTATAGCAATGCGACTACTGTCAAAGTTGCCATGGTGGCAATGGCCAAGTTTGCTAATGCGCAAGGACTAACTCAGGTCGGAGATACTTCCTGGAGACAATCGTTGCTTTCCGGAGACGCGTTACCGGGTATGGCAAACTCGGGCACTTTCGGGACCATCAAATCATCGGCGCTGGAGCAGTCCAACGTGGATTTGACCTCGGAGCTGGTGGACCTGATCACTGCCCAGCGTAACTTCCAGGCCAACTCCCGTTCTCTGGAGGTCAACAGTTCGCTGCAGCAAACCATCCTGCAGATCCGTTAATCTCGCAATACATGATAATGAGAGGGGGCTTGGCCCCCTCTCTGTTTCTGTCGCATTCCCATCCTTATCCCCCCATATTTCTGCTATTGGCACTCTAATTGCATTTCTCCTGTCAGAGTCATCTGTTTGACGGAGAATTCCATGGATCACCTGCTTTATATCGCCATGTCCGGGGCCAAAGAGACCATGAACAGCTTGGCTGTTCGCGGCAACAACCTCGCCAATGCCAATACAACCGGCTTCAAGTCCGATTTTGAGCAGGCCAGAAGCATGCAGGCATTCGGAGAGGGCTTGCCAAGCCGGGTGTTTGCCATGGCTGAGCGCCCGGGTCAGAACCTGCAGCATGGCATGCTGATGACCACCGGACGGGATCTGGACGTGGCGGTAGATGGGCCTGGCTGGATTGCCGTGCAGGATCCCAAGGGGGGTGAGGCCTATACCCGCATGGGGAATTTGCAGGTCAATGCGACCGGCAACTTGCAGACCTCGACCGGTCTGAATGTGGTGGATGACGGTGGTCAGCCAATCGTGTTGCCTATGCCGATGGAGAAACTCGAGATCAATCGGGATGGCACCATCAGCGGTCGTCCTGAGGGGGCTGCCGCCAACTTGCCGGAAGATTTTCAGCGGATCAAGCTGGTCAACCCGGCCGCCGATGCGGTGGAGAAGGGGCAAGATGGTCTGTTTCGCCGCAAAGATGGCCAGAATGAACCCGCCTCTGCCAATGTCGGCCTGATTGCCGGCTCCCTTGAGGGGAGCAACGTCAATGTGGTGGATGAGATGACCAACCTGATCCGGCTGCAACGCCAGTTCGAAACCCAGGTCAAAATCATGAAGACGGCCGAAGAGAATGATGAAGCTCAAACCCAACTGCTGCGAATCAGCTAATCAAGGAGTTACCTATGAATCCCGCACTCTGGATCAGCAAGACTGGGTTGGATGCACAGCAGACCAATATTTCGGTCACCTCGAACAACCTGGCGAACGCCAGCACCGTGGGCTTTAAAAAGTCACGGGCCATCTTTGAAGATCTGCTGTATCAAAACATCAACCAGCCCGGTGGCCGCTCCTCTGCCGATACCGAGCTCCCCTCCGGCCTGATGCTGGGGGCGGGAGCCAAGGTGGTGGCAACCCAGAAAAACCACAGCCAGGGTAACGTACAAACCACTGACAACTCGCTCGATTTGATGATCAGTGGTCGTGGCTACTTTGAAATTCAGCTGCCGGATGGCAGTGCAGCCTATACCCGCAACGGTCAGTTCACCCTCAACGATGAAGGGACCATAGTGACCCCGGGTAATGGCTACCCGCTGCAACCGGAAATCCAGATCCCGGAAAACGCCCAGAGCGTTACGGTGGGTGAAGATGGCCAGGTCTCGGTGCAGCTCAAGGGCGATGGCGCTTCTCAGGTCGTCGGTCAGATCAACATCTCCGACTTCGTCAACGCCAGCGGCTTGCAGCCGATGGGGGAGAACATGTTTGTCGAGACCCAATCCAGCGGTGCTGCCGCTCAGGGGACGGCCGGTGCCGATGGCTTGGGGGTGATCAAGCAGGGGATGCTGGAGACTTCCAACGTCAACGTGACCGAAGAGCTGGTGAACCTCATTCAGGCTCAGCGGGTCTACGAGATGAACTCCAAGGTGCTCTCCGCCGTGGACGGCATGATGTCCTTCCTGATCCAGCGTACCTAATTAGGAGGTGCATGATGAAAGCCGTATGGATGCTGGGATTGCTGGTGCTGGGAGGGTGTAGCAGCACTCCCAATACGCCCAAGCCTGATGATCCCGAGTTTTCCCCCGTCTACGGGGAGTCGGAGCCGGTTTCGGTGCGGCCGACAGGGGCTATTTTCCAGCCGGATCAGGTCAATGGCATCTATTCGGATATCAAGGCGCACAAGGTAGGCGATATCATTACCATCGAGTTGTCGGAGTCGACCTCCGCCTCGAAAAAGGCCAATACCCAGAGTGGCAAGGACAATAAATTCAATCTGGATCCGGTCAAGCTGGGTGGCGTGCCAGTCACCGCCAGCCCCTATGATCTTTCGGCTTCCATTGGTCAGAACAGCGCGTTCAAGGGGCAGGCCAAAGCGGACCAGAGCAACAGCCTGCAGGGCAATATTTCGGTCAGCGTGGCCAAGGTGCTGCCCAACGGCAATCTGGTGGTGCGCGGCGAGAAGTGGATCATGCTCAACAATGGCAATGAATATATCCGGATCACCGGCCTTATTCGCCCGGAGGATGTGACGTCTGACAACAGCGTTTCGTCCCAGAAAGTGGCCAATGCCCGCATTTACTACGGTGGTACCGGCGATCTGGCCAATAGCCAGGAGCAAGGGTGGCTTACCAGCTTTTTCAATGGTCCCTGGTGGCCGCTCTAGGAGATGTTATGAAGTCACTCCGTCTTGTCACTCTGCTTTGCTGTCTGCTGCCCTTGGGTGTGGCCAATGCGGCCCGGATCAAGGACATCAGCTCGGTTGAAGGGGTGCGTAACAACCAGCTGATTGGTTACGGTCTGGTGGTGGGGTTGCCCGGCACTGGCGAGAAGAACAACGCATTCACCGAGCAGACCTTCCGTACCATGCTCAACAATTTTGGCATCAAGGTGCCGGATAACATCAAGCCCAAGATCAAGGATGTGGCGCCGGTGGCGATCCATGCCGACCTGCCCCCCTTCTCCAAGCCGGGCCAGACCATCGACGTGACGGTCTCTGCCATCGGCGAGGCCAAGAGCCTGCGGGGCGGCACTCTGCTGCAAAGCTTCCTGAAAGGGCTCGATGGGCGGGTTTATGCGGTCGCCCAGGGCAGTCTGGTGGTCGGTGGTCTGGGGGCCGAGGGGGCTGATGGTTCCAAGGTAGTGATCAATACCCCGACTGTCGGGCGGATTGCCAACGGTGCGACCGTGGAGCGGGAGGTGCCCAACTCCTTCAGTCAGGGGGACACTATCACCTTCAACCTTAACCGACCCGACTTTACTACTGCGCGCCGTCTGGCCGATGTGGTCAACGATCTGGTGGGGCCCAATACCGCTCAGGCGCTCGATGCCACCTCGGTCAAGGTCTATGCCCCGCGGGATCCGGGTCAGCGCGTCTCCTATCTAGCCACTATCGAGAATCTGGAGGTGGATCCGGCCAACGAGGCGGCCAAGATCATCGTTAACTCCCGCACTGGCACCATAGTGATCGGCAGTCAGGTCAAGCTCAAACCGGCGGCCATCAGCCACGGCGGGTTGACGGTGACCATCGCCGAAAACCAGCAGGTCTCCCAGCCCAACCCGCTGGCGGGAGGAGAGACGACGGTGACCAACAACTCGACCATCAATGTCCAGCAGGAGCCGGGGCGGATGTTCAAGTTTGATACCGGTGCGACCCTGGACGATCTGGTCCGGGCGGTCAATCAGGTCGGGGTCGCCCCGGGTGATTTGATGGCCATCCTTGAGGCGCTGCAGCAGGCAGGCGCCATCGAGGGGCAACTGGTCATATTGTAACAAGCGGCAAGTGGTTGCCACGGGTGGCAATGAGGTAAGCAAAATGGCGGAGTTTGACAGCAACAGCGGCATGAATCTCGGGATGGTACAGGACATCAAGAACCTGGACCGTCTGCGCCAGATGAGCCAAAGCAAAGAGGGACAGGCCGAAGCGCTCAAGAGTGCGTCGCGCCAGTTCGAGTCAATCTTTACCCAGATGCTGTTTCAGAGCATGCGTCAGGCCAACGGGGTGTTGACTCAGGACAACCCGATGAACAGCAGCTATACCCAGTTCTATGAAGGGATGCTGGATGAGCAGCGAGTTGCCGACATGTCCAGCAAGGGGGGGCTGGGATTGGCTGACATGGTGGCCAAACAGCTCTCTCCCGAGACCTTTACCCATCAGGATGGACGGGTGCTCAAGATGCCGCAGCGCACCGAACGGACCTACAAACCCTATCAGCCCCCTACGGCGGCTGCCGATGATTTGATCGCAGCATCAAAAGTTGGCAAAGATTTTGCTGAAAAAGAGATGGCCGAGGGAGCCAATGAGAGTCACGCACTCACTATGCCCCGTCGACCGCACCGCAGCATTCCGCCCATGGGACGCATGGCCAGCGAAGAGGGCTGTGCCACCGGTAGTGGGGGCAAAGAGTTCGATACGCCCGAAGAGTTCGTTAATCGCCTGATGCCGCTGGCCAAGAAAGCGGCCGACAAGCTGGGGTTAAGCCCGGCGGTACTGGTCGCTCAGGCGGCACTGGAGAGCGGTTGGGGCAAGCGGGTGATCAAGGATGGCGAGGGGCAGGTGACCCATAACCTGTTTGGCATCAAGGCCGATCCGCGCTGGGAAGGGCCCAAGGCGGTGGTCAGCACGCTCGAGTATGAGCAAGGCGTTGCCTCCCGCCAGAAAGCGGCATTTCGCTCCTATGAGTCGTTTGAAGAGAGCTTCAACGACTATGTGGACTTCCTCACTTCCGGCTCTCGCTACAAGGGAGCCCTAGCGAAGGTGGATAGCCCTGATCGCTACTTCGAGGCGCTGCAACAGGCGGGTTATGCCACCGACCCGCACTACGCCAGAAAATTGAAACAGGTATTGCGCAGTGATGCCATTGCCCAATACAACGAGATGGAGCTGTAACGTATGGCAAGCGACCTGCTTGGGATTGGTTCATCGGGCGTGCTGGCACAGCAACGCCTGCTGCAGACCACCAGTAACAACATAGTGAACGTCAATAGCCAGGGCTATGTGCGTGAGCGTACGCTGGTGTATACCAATACCATCGGTCTTGGGACCGGTGACATCAAGACCCAGCGGGTGATCAATGACTATATGCAGGGGGAGGTGCGCCGTGATACCTCCGCCTATCATGCCTCCCTGACCCATTATGAGCAGCTGGCTGGCGTTGACAGCTTGCTTGGGGATACCAGCAATAGCGTGGGGGCGGCCATCACCTCCTACTTCAAGTCATTTCACTCAGCCAATGAATCGCCTGCCGAGATCGGTGGGCGCAAGGTGGTGATGACGGAGTTGAGTGGCATGGTCAACCGTTTTCATACCCTTTCGGCGCAGCTCGACAAGCAGAGCGATACCCTCAACACCCGTATTGAAGATGAAACCAAGCAGCTCAACAGCCTGCTCACCAGCATCAATGATCTTAATCAGGCCATCATCCGCACCCAGGGGTCACCCGAAGAGAACCTGATGCTGTTTGATCAGAGGGATGAGGCGATCCGCCAGCTGTCGGAAAAGATGGATATTCGCACCGTAGCCCAACCCAACGGCAGCATGCTGGTCAATATGAGCACTGGCCATTCGTTGGTACTAAACGGCGGCGTGGCTCAGTTTAAAGTGATGCCCAGTGATCCTGATTCGAGAGATTTAGAGCTGCAATTAACTTTGGGTGATAATGAAGCGCTTATTGACAACGAGACCTTTGGTGGCGCCGTGGGAGGCCTCTTCAAAGCACGTAACGACCTTGAACCTACCAAGCGCGAACTGGGGCAGCTGGCCGTGGCGATGGCCGATGCAATGAACCAGCAGAACCGCCTCGGGATGGATCTGGATAATGAAATTGGCGGTGATATCTTCACCCTGCCAACCAGCAAGGGATTACCCTACGACGACAATACAGGAACTGTTGAGGCTAATGTCAGCTTCGTGCCGGGCAAGGGGACATCAGTGACCCCGTTTGATTACGAAGTGCGCTTTAGCAGCGCCACCGGTTATGAGGTGTTCTCGCTGGACAAGTCTGGTAATCGAACCTCTGTGGCGACTGGCACGACCCCTCCTGCAACGTTTGAACTCACGGGTCACGGAATTTCAATCGATCTCACCGGTACGCCGGCTGCGGGTGACAAACTGTTGCTGCAACCCACCAAAAGTGCGGCCGCCGGTCTGGGTCAGCTGATCACCCGACCGGAAGATTTGGCTCTGGCCTCTCCGCTTAAAGCGGAAAAGACCACCAATAATGGCGGCGGGGCAGATATCAAACTGGGTGGCGTATTCAATACAGGTGCAGGGTCAGGTTTTGGTACCAATAGTCTGAGCCCGACAGCGCCCCAGGTGGTCAAAATTGATGGCAGTGGTAACTATCAGGTGTTTCAAGCCGATGGTACTACCTTGATTGGCACTGCCCCTGCGAGCAGCAAAGGGCAAAACCTGATGTCTGCGATCGTCAACCCTTTTCCCGCCGGAGCCGCAGTCTATGCCAACCCGAAACAGGCCCCCGGCTACGAGTTCAGCATCACCGGGACGGTGGATGCCGGTGACAGCTTCAAGCTCAGTTACAACAGCAATGGCTTTGCCGATAACAGCAATGGCCTGGTTCTGGCCGAGCTGCAAAACAAGGATCTGGTGCGCAAGAGCACCAATGGTGGGACGACCAACGACAAGATGACCTTCAATCAGGCCTATTCCGGGTTGGTGATGGAAGTGGGTAACAATACCAGTCAGGCAAAAACGCTGCTCAAGGCCAATGAGTCCAAGCTTATCCAGAGCACCGGCATCTTTGAAAGCGTGTCTGGGGTCAATTTGGAGGAGGAAGCTGCCAATCTGATCCGCTTCCAGCAATCCTATGCGGCATCGGCGCAAATCGTCAGCACGGCCAAAACCATTTTCGATACACTGCTCTCTTCCGTGAGGTAACGTCATGCGCATCACCACCAACATGATCTACGACCGGAATTTATATTCCCTCAACAGTGCCAACGAGCGGTTGAATACTGCCTATCAACAGTTGCAAACCGGCAATAAATTTCAGACTGCCGGCGAAGATCCCGCAGGGATGAGCCAGAAGATGGCTCTGACCAAGGAGATTGACCTGTTCAAGCAGTACAGTGTCAATGGCAGCTTGCTGGAAAACAGCCTGGGGCATGAAGAGACAGTATTGGATTCTCTTAATACGGCAATGCTCAGTGCCCAGACCCTGATCCAGAAGTCAAATAACGGCTCTATCAGTGACGATGATCGCAAGGCCATCGCCAGCGAGCTTGAAGGGTTGCAGCAGCAGATGTTCGACCTGATGAATAGCAAAAACTCATCGGGTGAATTTATATTTGGTGGCAATCAGAGCAAGACCCAGCCATATATAAAAGACGTCAACGGAAAATATATTTATCAGGGTGATCCAGGTCAGCGAAATATTCAGGTCTCACCCACAGTACAAATCGCAGCCAATGATTCCGGGCAGGATCTGTTTGAAATCGTGGCGACCAGAAGAACCGCCAGTGCAACCACCGCAAATATCAAGGTCGGGGTCGGCGATCAGGGTAACTTTGATAATTTCTATAAGTCCAATTATAACTCGGCACTGCCCAGCAACACTTATACCGTATCAACCACCATAGGCCCGCCGGATACCTATGATATCAAGGATGCCGGTGGCAATACGTTGCAAACGGGTAACTATACTGCTGGCACCAAGATCCCCTTCAATGGTCTGGAGTTGACCCTTGATTTGCCTGCAGGTGGTGCGGCTCAGCAGTTTGACCTTAATCCACCGAAGAATGACAACATATTGAATGGTATGTCGGATTTTATTACCGCCTTGCGTGATCCTGCTATTACCGCTGACAACTTTGCGCTGGAAGTAGCCGATGCCACCGTTCATATGAAAAATGCCCGCCTGAATATTGACCATGGATTGGGTGAGTTGGGCGGCCGGATGAACAGTCTGGAGCAGGCTATGGGCTCCAATGAGGGATTGAGTACCCTCAACGCCGAGGCGAGAGCCAAGGTATCGGAAGCAGATCTCTATGAAGTGATTTCCGCGCTGTCAAAAGAGGATGCGGCATTGAGTGCCTCGCAACTCTCTTTCAGCAAAATAAGCCGTCTGACACTGTTTGACTATATTCGCTAATTAAAGAAGGGGCCCTTTGGGGCCTTTTCTTTTATCACTGTTCTGTAAATTGGTTCCGTCTCATCTCCTGTCAATTGTAACAAGCTGTTGCCGTTGCCCATTTAATGGTGGTTGCGGGGTTGACCTCCCTGCGGGATTGGATAATCATGCCGCCCGCACAACAGAGGGTTGTGCGAATTATTTGCAGCATCTCGTTAGGCGAGGCTCCTGTATAAACACAGGCCACTGATCTCACGACGTCCAGAGACGCCCAAGATCAGGACAGTTTTCATCGGATTAAGGTGTAAACCCAAGTGGCTTCCGGCATGCCGGATACGTTATACAGTGCTAAAGCTGGTACGTGGGGATGATGACACGCCGAACGGCGTCATTTCCTGCCTATTACTCGTCAATCAAATTGCTGTTTTCTTGTCGTTGCCTCCGGCTATTTCCGGAGGCATTCAGGCTCGCCTGAAATCACATGAGGATATCTGTGATGAAGAAAACACATACCATTCTTAACCGTCACCAACTGCTCGATCTGGCCGCCCTGCAGGGTTGGCTGGAACATAATCTGGATCCGGTTCAGCGCGCCGATCAACTGTTGACCCTGCGTCCGGAAGAGCTCAACTGTATCTTTGATACCCTGCCAATCCCGCAAGGTGCCGAACTGCTCGGCTCACTCTCGGCCGAGAGTGCCGGGCGCCTGTTGCAGCGGCTCCATGGCAGCATCGTCAGCGTGTTGCAGGAGGCCATTCCCCGCCGTGATATGGTCGCCATCCTGCGCAAACTGAGTCGTCAGGATCGCACCATGTTGCTGGCTCGCTTCCCGCCCCAGGTGCAGGCCATCTACTACTCCCTGCTGGATTGGCCCACCGAGTCGGTGGGGGCCAACATGCGCCACGAATATCTGGCGGTGCGGGAGGAGGACACGGTCGGTCACGCCAAACAGCTGATCCACGATGCCTGGGACAATGCCCAGCTGTTTCGCCATATCTATGTGGTCAACGGGGATGGTCGTCTGCAAGGGAGCCTCTCCCTCAAGACCTTGCTGATTGCCGACCCGCTGGCCAGTGTTGCGACCCTGATGGATCGGGAGACTGTGCGGATCAACGCCCGTGCGGATCAGGAGCTGGCAGCGCGCCTGCTGATCGACCGCGACCTGTCGGTATTGCCGGTCGAGGATCAGGGGCGACTGGTCGGTATTTTCCACGTCGATGATGCAGCGGATATTCTGGAGCTCGAATCCACCGAGGATGCCGAGATGCAGGGGGGCTCATCACCGCTCGATACCCCTTACTTGCAGGCGACGCCCTGGCAGCTGTGGCGCAAACGGGTGGGCTGGCTGCTTATCCTGTTTGTGGCGGAAGCCTACACCGGCACCGTGCTGCGGGCATTCGAGGAGCAGCTGGAAGCGGCCATCGCGCTGGCCTTCTTTATCCCCTTGCTGATCGGTACTGGTGGTAACAGCGGCACCCAGATCACCACCACCATAGTACGTGCCATGGCGGTCGGGGAGGTTAGTCTGCGCAATCTCGGTACCGTGCTGAAAAAGGAGCTATCCACCGGTCTGCTCATCTCGGGGGCCATTGCCATGGCGGCCTGGGTACGGGCATGGAGTCTCGGCGTCGGTCCCCAGATTGGTATGGTAGTGACCTTTACCATCATCGCCATCGTGCTCTGGAGTGCCACGGTCGCATCCATTATTCCCATGGTGCTGCGCCGTTTTCGCATCGATCCGGCGGTGGTCTCTGCGCCATTCATCGCGACATTGGTGGATGGCACCGGTCTTATGATCTACTTCGAGATGGCCAAGTGGTTGTTGCCCGAGTTGCAGTAACCGGGAGATTGAGATGCAAAAGGCAGCCAGTGGGCTGCCTTTTGCATTTATCTTTTCGGTTTAGCCGAGCTGGAACAACAGTGGCCAGCCCTGCTCCTGGCAATAACGATGCTCCTTCTCCAGATTCTGCATCAGGAGACGGTTCTCCTCGCACCAGTCGATCGGCAGGGTCACGACCAGCTGATCCCCTTGTATCGCGACTTTCCACTCGGGCAGCAGGTTGTCCTGGCGCTTGTGGTGAGCGGCGACTGCGAGGCGCAGGATGCGGATGCAGCGCAACACCGTTTGCATGTCGTGGTTGGGCAGGGGAGGCAGCTCGGAGAGCTTGAGCCCCTTGCGCTGAAAGCGTACTAGCGCGGCCAGCAGAGCCTGATCGTCCTGGTTGAAGCCAGGCAGGTCGGTGTGTTGCAGGATATAGGCTGAGTGGCGATGAATGCCGCTGTAGTTGATGGCAAGGCCAATTTCGTGCAGCCGCGCCGCCCAGCCGAGGATGGCGCGATAGGGCTCTATCTCCATCTGCCAGGGCTCTTGCAAGGCATCAAACAGGGTCAGCACGCTCTGCTCCACCCGGGCTGCTTGTTTGCGGTCCATCCGGTAGTGGGTGCCGAGCGCCTGTGCGGTGCGCTCGCGAATATCGTGGTGCTGCAAGCGCTCCTCGAACTCATACAGCAATCCTTCGCGCAGCGCACCATCGGAGTAGTCGAGCCGCTCGATGGGCAGCGAAGTAAACAGCCCGAGCAGGATGGCTACCGCAGCGGCAAACACCTCCTGACGCTCCTCGGTAAGCCCGACCAGTTTGAGGTTATCGACTCGCTTGCGCTCAATCATCAGCGCCTTGAGCCGCTCCAGCCCCTCCAGCGTAATGCTGCCGTCAGTCAGCCCTTCGCCTTGCAGTACATCCCGTACCGTACGAATGGAGCCTGAGCTGCCAAGGCAGCTCTGCCAGCCCAGCTTGCGGTACTGGTTGACGATGGGGGCGAGCTGGTGCTGCGCCTCCAGCACGGCATTGGTGAAGTGCTTGTCGCTCAGCTTGCCGCTGGCAAAGAAGCTCTGGGTAAAGCTGACGCAGCCCATCTTGCGACTGGTAAGGGCCTTGTGTTCAAACCCTTCACCGATGATGAGCTCAGTGCTGCCGCCGCCGATATCGATCACCAGTACCTGGCCCTCGATATGCTGGGTATGGGCAACCCCCTGATAGATGAGCCGTGCTTCTTCCTGCCCGCTGATGATCTCGATGGGGTGGTTGAGCACCTTGGCTGCTTCACTCACAAATTCGCGCGCGTTGCTGGCACGGCGCAGGGTATAGGTACCTGCGATGCGGATCTGATCCGGCTTGATATTGGTGAGTCGCTCGGCAAACAGCGAGAGGCAGGCGAGGCCGCGTTCCATCGCCTCCGGGCTCATCCGCTTCTGCTCATCCATCCCTTCCGCCAGACGCACCCGCTCTTTGATGCGATCGACGATGCGAAAACGCCCTTCGCTCAGATGGGCTATCACCATGTGAAAACTGTTGGAGCCGAGATCCACGGCGGCATAGAGACTATTGTCCATTGTTTGACTCGATACGTTTGAGATAGTCGTAAATCGCCACCTGAGAGCGGATCTTGCGGCGGTTGCCCCGCTTCACATATTCGTTCTGCTGGTCGGCATCAATGACCCGCGCCTTGCAGGTATCACTCAGTTGTAGTTCGAGAATGTCCATGATGCGCTGCTTGAGGCGCTCATCATAAATGGGGGTGCCCACCTCAATACGGCCGTCGATATTGCGGCTCATCCAGTCGGCGCTGGAGATATAGAGCTGGGGGTTGCCCTTGTTGTGGAACACCATCACCCGCGGGTGCTCGAGGAAGCGGTCGATGATGCTGATCACCTTGATGTTGTCACTGAGGCCCGGCACGCCCGGACGCAGGGCACACATGCCCCGGATGATCATCTGGATCGGTACTCCCGCCTGACCGGCGGCATAGAGGCGGTTGATGAGATCCTTGTCCACCAGATTGTTGATCTTGAGGATGATGCCGCTCGGCTGGCCCGCCTTGGCGTTGGAGAGCTCGTTGTCGATGAGGCGATAGAGCTGACGGCGGCTGTTGATGGGGGAGACCAGCAGGTGGTTGAACTTGTAACGCTTATAGGGGTACTCGATGTATTCAAACACCCCTTCCACTTCGGCGGTGATATCCGGATTGCGGGTCAGCAGCGAGAAGTCGGTGTAGGTCTTGGCGGTCTTCTCGTTGAAGTTGCCTGTGCCGATATGGGCATAGCGCACCGGCTCGCCATTTTCGTGGCGGGTGATGAGGCAGAGCTTGGAGTGGATCTTGAGGCTTGGTACCCCGAACACCACCTTGACTCCGGCATCGGTAAGGATGTTGGCCCAGTCGATGTTGGCCGCCTCGTCGAAACGGGCGCGCAGCTCGACCACCACGGTCACCTTCTTGCCGTTGTTGGCGGCATCGATGAGGGAGTGGATGATCCGCGACTTCTTGGCCACCCGGTAGATATTGATGCGAATGGCGCTGACCGCCGGATCGAACGCCGCTTGGCGCACCAGTTCGGTGAAGTGGTGGAACTTGTGATACGGGTAGTAGAGCAGAATATCCTGCTTGGTGATGGCATCGAAGGCGTTGACGAAGCCGTCAAAATCGCGGCAATCGAGGGCCGGCAGTTTGGGGTTTTCCAGATAGTCACGGCCCACATTGGGGAAACCGATGAAATCCTTGAAGTTGTGATAGCGCCCACCCGGCATGATGGCGTCGTAGGAGCTGATCTGCAACTTGAGCTTGAGGAAGCTTATCATGGCAGCGGGCATCTCCCGCTCGTAGACGAAGCGCACCGGCATGGCGGTAAGGCGCTGCTTCAAGCCGTCACTCATCTTGTCCACCAGGCTCAAGTCCAGCTGGTCGGAGAGATCGTATTCGGCATCCCGGGTCAGCTTCACCGCATAGGCGGCAATCTCGTCGTAGTCGAAGAAGCCTTTGAAAATCTCGTCGAGACAGAAGCGGATGACGTTATCCAGAATGATGATCTGCTTCTTGCGGCGGGTCCCTTCCGGCGGCAGCTGGAAGAAGCGGGGCAGGTCGTCGGTCGGCACTTCCACCAGGGCGTACTGGATCACCTGACCGTTCTTCTTCATCTCGATGGCCAGATAGGTGTACTCATCCTTGAGGAATTTGACCGGATTGACCTCCTTGTTGAGCAGGATCGGGATGATGTGACGCAGCACCTTCTCCTTGAAGAAGACCCGCAGCCACTTCTGAATGGCATCGGAGAGCTGGTTCTCGTTGACCAGGAAGATGTTGTGGCGAGCGAGCGCAATCAACAGCTCCTTGTAGGTGTTGTCGAACGCTTCACCGAGCGTCATCACTTTTTGCTGGATGGCACGCAGCAGCACTTTCGCTTCATCGTCGCCACCATGTACTTCATTGATGAGGATGCGGCGCTTGACGTCCGATACCCGTACCTTGAAGAACTCATCCTGGTTGGAGGAGAAGATCCCCAGAAAACGAACCCGCTCGATGAGGGGCACCGTCTTGTCCATTGCCTCTTGCAACACCCGTTCATTGAATGAGAGCCAGCTCAGCTCTTTCTCTTCATACTGCTTGTCGGTGCTCATCTTGTGCCTCTGTTTCAGGTCGCGTCTGCGCGGCAGTTATGGCGTTAATATATGACAAATAAATGACAGGATTATGACTCGCTGAACGCTTCGTCGATGTCGACCACCAGATCGTCGGAGAGGGATTCCAGCGCGGTGATAAGCGTATCCATCGCGAGCCCGTCGGGCAGGGCAACCAGCGCATGGGCATAGAAGAGCGGGGCGCCGGAGTGGGGAGCCGGTTCACAGCCGGTGGTGAGATCGGCCACGTTGATCTCGAGCTGGCGCAGGATGCTGGCTACTTCATGGACGATGCCGGGGCGGTCGTTGCCGGTCACTGTCATCATGACTTGATGAGCTGGCTCGGCGGTAGGTGTCCCTTCGGCAAAGCTGATGGTCAGACCCGGTAGCAGGGCCAGTGCTTCGCACAGGCTGCGATAGTGCTCATCGGGGACAGAGGCATGGAGGATACCGGCAAATTGGCCCGCCAGTTCGCTCATGGCGCTGCCCAGCCAGTTGCCCTGCTCGCGGCTGATGACTGCTGCCAGACTCTCGACGATCCCGGGTTTGTCTGCACCGATCACGGTGACCACCAATTGCTTTTGCATCCTGCTCTCCTTGAAATGGATTTTCTTACTCTATCCCTATTGTGCCTGCTGGGGCTGGTCATATGAACCCCCGCCTGCTGACAAATAGATAAAAAGACGGGACTTTTCACTTTCTATACACGGGTCTGCTGCCTTGCTCCGTGGCGGCTGTGGTAAAGTAATTCCCCTTTCGTGTCGTGAACTGGATCGTGCTCTCATGAATACCCTTGTCCTATCGGGATTGTTGTTGCTGGCGCTGCTTGTGCTGGCGATCTTCTGGAGCAGAGGCAGACAGCAAAAGCGCCTGCCCTATGATATGCAGGAGACCCTGTTCAGTCCTGCCGAACGATCGTTCCTTGGGGTGCTGGATCTGGCGGTGGGTGACAAGGCCCGGGTCTTTGCCAAGGTGCGGGTGGCCGATGTGCTGACGCCGCAGGCCGGGATCGGCAAGAGCAAATGGCAGCAGCACTTCAACAAGATCAGTGCCAAGCATTTCGACTATCTGCTTTGCCACCCCGCGGATCTCTCCTTTATCTGCGCCATCGAACTCGATGACAGCTCCCATCGTCACCAGAAGCGCAAGGCGCGCGACCTTTTTCTGAAAACCGCCTGCGACAGCGCCGGTCTGCCGTTGCTGCAGATCCCAGCAAGTGCCAGCTATCTGGTGGAAGAGCTGCGCGAACAGATCCTGCCGCTGCTGGTCAAAACCAGCGAACCATTGATCGACGATTTGCCGCACGGGGCGCGCCGCGAGCCGACGTTCAACCCTCTGCTGCTGGACGGTGTGGATGTAGGTGCCGGGATGCGTGGCCGTACTGCCCATGCCGAGGCGATCTCGCCTGCGTCGCTCCACGAGCCCGCCATCCAGCCCAAGGGGGTGATGGAGGCGCCACAGAGTGAGGGGGAGCTGGTCGATAGCCTGTTCGCCGATGTAGAGGATGACGAGGAGCATGAAGTACACCACTGCCCCCGTTGCAATGCGCCGCTGGTGGAGCGGGAGGCGAAAAAAGGCCCCCACGCCGGTCGACTCTTTCTGGCTTGCAGCCGTTTTCCAGAGTGTCGTTACGCGGCGCCGCACCACCATAATCGCCACTGAGTGCGCTTCACCGTGTTGCATGCTGCCCTCTGACGAGGGCAGTTTTCTTTCCGCCATTGGCGGCGTTTGTTAACGGCGCCAATGCAGAAAATTCCTCGGCAAAATTTATCTAATCTCCCGTTTCTGTCGATACACTTAGCCTGAATACGACAATTTTTGACAATGTGTCGGAATTTTGGCACTTTGTGTGCCAGCAAAAAGACAGTCGGTAGCTGTTTTATCATCAAATAAAACAATAAGTTAGTTCAGGACATCGCGAGGAATGGATATGGTGGAGATGGGCGTGTTGATTGTTGATGCCGATGCGCAGCGGCGCCAACAGTTGGGAACCGTGCTCTCGTTTATGGGGATCCCGTGGCAGGAGGTGGCACAAAGTGATCTGGATGTGGCCATCGAATCCTCCGGTCCGCTGCAAGGGGTGCTGGTGGGTGAGCTGACCGACCGTCCCTTGTCAGATCTGCTGGCCGCCTTCCCCCGTACCCCCTTCCTCTCGCTGGTTGAGGCCGATCTGCCCAACAGCAACTTTATCGGGGTCGCGATCTCGCCCTTTACCTATGAATCCCTTACTCGTCATCTGCACTTCTGTCAGGCCTTTGTATCCTTGCATCCCCGTCAGCAGACCCATGACAAGGGGCAGGCCCTGCTGCGTTTGCTGGTGGGCAAAGGGAAGGGGATCCAGGAGGTACGCCGCCTCATCAGCCAGGTGGCCGAGACCGATGCCAACGTGCTGATCCTCGGGGAGTCTGGCACTGGTAAAGAGGTGGTGGCGCGCGCTATCCATGAACTCTCTTCCCGCAGCAGTGGCCCCTTCGTGCCCATCAACTGCGGCGCTATTCCGGCCGAATTGCTGGAGAGCGAACTGTTTGGCCACGAGAAGGGGGCGTTTACCGGTGCCATCGCGGCTCGTCGCGGTCGCTTCGAGCTGGCGCAGGGGGGCACCCTGTTCCTCGACGAGATCGGCGACATGCCGATGCCGATGCAGGTCAAACTGCTGCGGGTGCTGCAGGAGCGGTTGTTCGACCGGGTCGGTGGCGGCAAGCCCATTCAGGCCGATGTGCGCATCATAGCGGCGACCCACCGGGATCTGGAGGCGATGATCCGCACTCAGGGTTTTCGTGAAGATCTCTACTACCGCCTCAACGTCTTCCCCATTGAGACGCCGCCGCTGCGGGATCGCATCGATGACATCCCGCTGCTGCTGCAGGAGCTGCTCAACCGCCATGCCGAGCAGCACCATGGCTTTATCCGGTTGACCCAGCGGGCGCTGGAGTCACTGATGCAGTACCCCTGGCCCGGCAACGTGCGCGAGCTCTCTAACCTGCTGGAGCGGCTGTTGATCCTCTATCCACACCAGATCGTCGATGTGGCGGATCTGCCGAGCCGTTATCGCCTGCTGCCGAGCGAGCCGCGGGATGAGCGGCTGACCGAGATGGATGAACGGGATGCGCTGGCGGCGGTGTTTCAGGATCCGCCCGAGCTGGATCACTCCCTCGCCTCGGCCCGCACCATGCAGCTGCCGGAGGAGGGGGTCAACCTCAAAGAGATGCTGGCCGACCTTGAAGTGGAGCTGATCCGTCAGGCGCTGGAGTCTCAGGACGGGGTGGTGGCCCGCGCCGCCGATCTGCTTGGCATGCGGCGTACTACCCTGGTGGAGAAGATGAAAAAGTACGGGATGAGCAAGGACGTCTAAGGGTCAAAGCCTTGACGCTAATGCGCAATTCATTGTTTTAATTCATATAATTTAGTGGCATGAAAATTGAATAACCTGACCCAATAGCCAGTTTGAGGTCAGGTTTATGACAATCCAGCAGCAGGACATGCCACTCCAGTCCCACGAAGTGAGCCAGCTCTATGCCATCTTCAAGGCGCTCCCCACCGGGGTGTTGCTGCTTGACGGGGCTGGAGTGGTCACCCGCGCGAATCCGGCGGCCATCTCCCTGCTGGGGGAGCCGTTGGAAGGGGAGCTCTGGCGCCACATCATTGCCCGCTGCTTCGAGCCGCGCGAGGATGATGGCCACGAGATCTCCCTGCGCGACGGGCGCCGGGTCCAGCTCTCGACCCAGCCGCTGCCGGATCAGCCCGGCCAGCTGGTCTTTATCAATGACCTGACCGAAACCCGTAAACTGCAAGACCGCATCAATCACATGAAGCGGCTGTCGGCGCTCGGCAATATGGCGGCCTCGCTCGCCCACCAGATCCGCACACCGCTCTCCGCTGCCATGCTTTATGCCGCAAACCTGGCCAACCGCACCCTCAAGCCGGAATCCCGCACTCAGTTTCAGCAAAAGCTGATGGCCCGTTTGCAGGATCTGGAGAAGCAGATCAACGACATCCTGCTGTTCGCCCGCAACGGTGACAATCAGGTGGTCACCCCGATCTCGGTACAAGGGCTGCTGGCCGAAGTGCAGGCCGGTGCCGAGGCCTTCTGTCAGCAACAGGGCTGCGAGCTGCACATGGAGGCGCCAGAGCCCGATCTCTGTCTGCTGGCCAACAGCAGCGCGTTGGCGGGAGCCATCAACAATCTGATTGCCAATGCCCAGCAGGCGGGGGCCACCTCACTCTTGGTCAGCGCGGTGCGCAGCGGTGCCCGGGTGGAGATGCGGGTCATCGATAATGGCAAGGGGATCCCTTCCCATCAGCTCGGTCAGGTATTCGAACCCTTCTTTACCACTCGCTCCCAAGGCACTGGTCTCGGACTGGCGGTGGTGCAATCTGTAGTGCGTGCCCATCAGGGGGAGGTCGGTGTGGCCTCGGTTCCCGGTGAAGGCACCTGCTTTACTCTGTCGTTCCCCCTGCACCAGCAAACGGTGCAGCTTGGAGGTGTAGCATGACACAGGCCAGGATCCTGGTAGTTGAAGATGACAATGGCCTGCGCGAAGCGCTGGTGGATACCTTGTTGCTCGGCGGTTATGAGTGCCGTGAAGCGGACAGCGGCGAGCGGGCTCTGCTGGCCCTCTCCCGTCAGCCGTTTGACATGGTGATCTCCGATATCCAGATGGGGGGGATGGACGGCCTCACCCTGTTGGCTACCATCCGCCAGCAATATCCACAGATACCTGTGCTGCTGATGACCGCCTACGCCAATATCGATGGCGCGGTGCGCGCCATGCGTGAAGGGGCCATCGACTATCTGGCCAAGCCATTTTCGCCAGAGGTGCTGCTCAATCAGGTCAGCCGCTATGTGCCCGCCCAGAAGGTGGAGAAGCGCGCCGTGGTCTACGGGGATCCCAAAACTGCCGAGCTGTTCCAGCTGGCGACCCGGGTGGCCAGAAGCGAAGCGACCGTGATGGTGACCGGCCCGAGCGGGACGGGTAAAGAGGTGCTGGCCCGTTACATTCACGATAACTCCAGCCGCGCCGAGCAGCCCTTTATCGCCATCAACTGTGCCGCCATTCCGGAAAACATGCTGGAGGCGACCCTGTTTGGCTACGAGAAGGGGGCCTTCACCGGTGCGGTGCAGGGGTGCCCGGGCAAGTTCGAGCAGGCGCAGGGAGGCACCCTGCTGCTTGACGAGATCACCGAGATGGATCAGGGGCTGCAAGCCAAATTGCTGCGGGTGTTGCAGGAGAAAGAGGTGGAGCGGCTCGGCAGTCGCAAGATGATCCCGCTGGATGTGCGGGTCATCGCTACCAGCAACCGGGATTTGAAAAAAGCGGTGCAGGATGGCCTGTTTCGCGAAGATCTTTACTATCGTCTCAACGTCTTTCCGCTGCGCTGGTCTGCCCTCTGCGAGCGGCCCGGGGATATTCTGCCGCTGGCGGAACATCTGCTGGCGCTTCATGCCAGTCAGCAGGGGTTACCGACACCACAGTTGACGGACGCCTCGCGGGAGCGACTGCTGGCCCACCCCTGGCCCGGCAATGTGCGGGAGCTGGACAACGTGGTACAGCGCGCCCTGATCCTCAGCCCCGATGGGGTCATTGATTGTGACCACCTTATTCTGGAAGAGCTGGACGAGCAGGAGATGGAGTTTGTCAGCGTGGAGCGCAGCTATGGCGGCGATCGCCTCGGCAGCGAACTCAAGCAGCAGGAGCACCAGATCATCCTCGACACCCTGCAAGATTGTAACGGCAGCCGCAAGGCGGTGGCCGACCGACTCGGCATCAGCCCGCGCACCCTGCGCTACAAACTGGCCCAGATGCGGGAGGCGGGGATCGATCTGCCAGCCTGAGGCCGGGAGGGAAACCGCACTGTGTGGGGGCTGTCATGGTCTTGATGGCCCGGCTCGATTATCATGGGGCCCTTGGCGCTTTGAGCCTGGGCCCTGTTTTTATTGGTAAAGCAGGGGACCGAGCCTTAATAAGGGACCCCTATGATCTCTCATCGAAAACTCGAAACCGTACTGAACCATCTGCTCGAACCGCACGCTATCAAGGATTACTGCCCCAACGGCTTGCAAGTGGAGGGGCGTGAGCGCATTCGCAAGGTAGTGACCGGTGTCACCGCCAGTCAGGCGCTTATCGACGCGGCGGTGGCTGCCGAGGCCGATGCCATTCTGGTCCATCACGGCTACTTCTGGAGCGGTGAACCGGCCCAGATCACCGGCATGAAGCAGCGTCGGCTCAAGACCCTGCTGACCCACGATATCAACCTGTTTGCCTACCACTTGCCGCTGGATGTTCACCCCGAGGTGGGTAACAACGCCCAGCTCGCCAAGCTGCTCGACATCAAGGTACGCCGTGGTCTGGAGCCGTGGAACAGCAAGAGCGTCGCCATGGTGGGCAAGCTGGAAGAGCCGATGAGCGGCGCCGACTTTGCCAAACTGATTGTCGAGCGCCTTGGCCGTGAACCACTCTATTGTGGCGACAGCGGCCCCGAGCTGATCCGCTCCGTGGCCTGGTGCACCGGCGGCGGTCAGAGCTACATCAATCTGGCGGCGGAGCAGGGCATCGATGCCTTTATCTCCGGTGAAGCCTCCGAGCAGACCATTCACACCGCTCGCGAGATGGGGATGCACTTCTACGCCGCTGGCCATCACGCTACCGAGCGTTACGGCGTCAAGGCGCTGGGGGAGTGGCTGGCGACTGTGCACGGGCTGGATGTGACCTTTATCGATATCGACAATCCGGTCTAAACCTGTCCACGATCTGGCTACGAAACCGTGATCAAGGCTCATGTGCTGCTCGGAATCCTCACGTATGTCTATACGCTCCGGTTCCTGGGCAGCTTGTAACCTTGTTGACGGTTTCTCGCTGCAGGTCGTGAACAGGTTTAAGCCTGTGCCTGTGGTGGGAAAATTCAGGAAATAAAAAGGAGGCCATCGGCCTCCTTTTTCACATTTCGACAAGACGTCTGCTTACTCGCAGGCGTAACCAGCGAGGCCCAGCAGGGCGCCATCCAGTTGCACAGCGCCGTCCACCATCTGCAGCCTGCCTTCGCAGAACCAGCGCACCACCAGCGGGTAGATGCTGTGCTCCTGCGCCTGTACTCGTGCCGCTACCTCGTCCGCCGTGTCTCCTTCAAAGATGGGCACGCGGGCCTGCAGGATCACCGGGCCGCCATCCAGTTCTTCGGTCACGAAGTGGACACTGGCGCCGTGTTCACTGTCACCGGCATCTATGGCGCGCTGGTGGGTGTGCAGGCCCTGATACTTGGGCAGCAGGGAGGGGTGGATATTGATCATCCTGCCGGCGAAATGGCGCACCAGATCGCCGCTCAATATCCGCATAAACCCGGCCAGCACCACCAGGTCAGGCTGATAGTCTGCCATCAGCGCCAGCAGGGCGGCGTCATACTCCTCCCGGCTGGCAAACTGCTGCTGGGCCAGAATGGAGGTCGCCACGCCAGCTTCTTTGGCGCGAACCAGACCATAGGCATCGGCCTTGTTGCTGATAACGCCGACCACTTCACCGGCAATCTTGCCGCTGGCGCAGTGGTCGAGGATCGCCTGCAGGTTGCTGCCGCTGCCAGAGATTAGGACGAGGATCCGCATCATTTGATGACGACCTGCTCCTCACCGTCTGCTGCCTTGGCGATATGACCGATGTGCCATGCGTTCTCGCCTTCCGCCTTGAGCAGGGTCAGCGCCTTCTCCAGCTGGTTGGCGGGCAGGGCGATGATCATGCCGACGCCGCAGTTGAAGGTGCGATACATTTCGTGACGGGTGACGTTGCCAGCCTGCTGCAGCCAGCTGAACACTGCCGGCCACTGCCAGCTCTGCTCGTCGATCACCGCTTGGGTGTTGGCGGGCAGGACACGGGGGATGTTCTCCCAGAAGCCACCGCCGGTGATGTGGGACAGGGCGTGGATCTCGCACTCCTTGATGAGCTTGAGCACAGGTTTCACATAGATGCGGGTCGGCTCCAACAGGGCGTTGGCCAGGGTGGTGTCACCCAGCGGCTGATGCACGTCGGCTTTGGAGACTTCCAGAATTTTACGGATCAGGGAGAAGCCGTTGGAGTGAGGGCCGCTGGCAGCCAGCGCGATCAGGGCATCCCCTTCACCGACCTTGCTGCCGTCGATGATTTCGCTCTTCTCCACCACACCGACGCAGAAACCGGCGATGTCGTAGTCTTCCCCTTCATACATACCCGGCATCTCGGCGGTCTCGCCGCCCACCAGGGCACAGCCTGACTGCTCGCAACCGGCACCGATCCCGGTGACTACCGCGGCTGCGGTGTCCACGTCCAGCTTGCCGGTTGCATAGTAGTCGAGGAAGAACAGCGGCTCGGCGCCCTGTACGATCAGGTCATTGACGCACATGGCCACCAGATCGATGCCCACGGTGTCGTGCTTCTTCAGGTCGATGGCCAGCCGCAGCTTGGTGCCCACACCATCGGTACCGGAGACCAGTACCGGCTCCTTGTAGCCCGCAGGGATTTGACACAAGGCCCCAAAGCCGCCAAGACCACCAAGGACTTCAGGACGACGAGTGCGCTTTGACACGCCCTTGATACGTTCAACCAGTGCATTGCCGGCATCGATATCTACGCCAGCATCCTTGTAGCTCAGTGAGGTTTTGTCAGTCACGAGTATTCCCCGTCATGTAAAGAAGTGGAGGGTAAAATTCGGGGCGTATTCTAACAGTGGCGGTGAAAAACCAGAAAGGAAATCGTTTGCGCGTTTTTGCGCGGAAATGCTCTACAAGCGGTGGCTTTTGTTGTATGATTCCGCGATTTTTTTGCGGCAGGTTAGAGGAGATAATAATGAAAGTCGTTGAAGTCAAACACCCCCTGGTCAAACACAAGATCGGTCTGATGCGCGAAGGCGATATCAGCACCAAGCGTTTCCGTGAACTGGCCAAAGAAGTGGGCAGTTTGTTGACCTATGAAGCGACCTCTGACTTCGAAACCGAGAAGGTTATCATCGATGGCTGGAATGGGCCAGTAGAAGTTGACCAGATCAAAGGCAAGAAGGTAACCGTCGTACCCATCCTGCGTGCCGGCCTTGGCATGATGGATGGCGTGCTGGAGCACATGCCGAGCGCCCGCGTCAGCGTGGTCGGTATCTACCGTGATGAAGAGACCCTGCAACCGGTTCCCTATTTCGAAAAGATCGTCAGCAACATCGAAGAGCGTCTGGCGCTGGTCATCGATCCGATGCTGGCCACCGGCGGTTCCATGATCGCCACCATCGATCTGCTGAAGAAGAAAGGCTGCCAATCCATCAAGGTGCTGGTACTGGTTGCCGCGCCGGAAGGGATCAAGGCGCTGGAAGCCGCACACCCTGACGTAGAGCTCTATTGTGCTTCTGTCGACCAGGGGCTGAACGAGAAGGGCTACATCGTGCCGGGTCTGGGCGATGCAGGCGACAAGATCTTCGGTACCAAGTAACTTAATGCTTTAACCTGCTTCCCATGTGGAAGGGGTGATCGGAGCCGGCGCATCGCCGGCTCTGCTGTTTGTGGCCGCTTGTGCCAGCCTTGCCGCAGGATGCGCCTTGCCGCTACCATAAGCACACTCTCCCATTTCGAGACTCTGTTCATGTTCAAACGTGTTGTGACCGCCCTCTGCTGCGGCTTGTCATTCATGGCCTCGGCCGCTCAGGTGACCGACCTCTATCAGGGCAAGGCCCCGACCAGTGGCGACATGGTGGCCGCTCAAGGGCAGGCACTGGGTCAGGTGCTGATCAAGGTGACCGGCAAGCGCGACATCCTCACCCAGCCGGTGGTGGTCAAGGCGCTGGCGGCCCCGGGCGATTATGTCAAAAGCTATGGCTATCAGGATCAGGACGCCGTCAAGTATCTGAAAGCCGAGTTCAAGAGTGATAAGGTCAACAGCCTGGTCTCCGAGAGCCAGTTTGCCCTGCTTGGCCCTGCGCGTCCCCAGATGGCCATCTGGCTGGTGGTGGATCAGGGTGAGCGTCGCTTGCTGGCGGATCAATCCAGCGATGGTTGGGCGCAAGCCTTGCGCGAGCAGGCCCAGACGCTGGGGCTACCCATCAGCATTCCGCTGATGGATCTCGATGACAACATGGCGGTCAGTGCCACCGACGTCTGGGGACGCTTTGCCGACCCGATTTTGCAGGCAAGCCAGCGCTATGGCGCCGAGATGGTGGTGTTGGGCAAGCTGACACCGGAAGGTGACAAGTGGAGCATCGATTGGGGACTCTACGGCCCCAAAGCGGCCGGTGAAGTGGCCGAGCTGACCCGTGGCAATAACACCGGCACTCAGGCCGAAGTGGCGCAAGGGTTCGCCGATACCCTGGCGGCCTGGCTGGTGAAAAACTACGGTGCCCGCATTTCGGGTCCGGCAACCAGCCAGACCCTGGTGGTGGATGGCCTCTCCGAAGTGGACAGCATGATCGCCGTGCAGAAGATGCTGCAGGGGATGGCCAACGTCAGCAAGGTGGCGATCGGCAAACTGGAGGGGGACCAGGTCACCTTCAACTTTACCCTGCAAGGGGAGCAGGCCGAGCTGGTGCGGGCGCTGCAGCTTGAGAGTCGTTTGCGCAAGGTTGACGATAATGGCAGCGGTTTGCGTTACCAATGGTCGCAGCCCTGATTTTATAAGGCTTTTGTAGACCGCCCGGCTTGCCCGGGCGGTTCTCTATCTGCCTTTGCGATGATACACTTAGCCACAAATGTCACAGTCAAAGCCCAACGAGTGAAGCAACCGGCCCAACTGTCTTTAGCCGTACAACTACCGGATGATGAAACCTTCGTCAGTTTTTATCCCGGCAACAATGCTCATCTGATCACCGCCCTCAAGAATGCGGCCATCGGTCAGGGATCGCCTTTCCTCTATTTCTGGGGAGCCAAGGGATCCGGACGCTCTCATCTGCTCCACGCCACCTGTGCTGAGGTCAACGCCCGCGATGCGGCGGCTGCCTATCTTTCTCTCGATCAGTTTGAACAGCTCGATCCCAGTATGCTCGATGCCCTCGAAAGCTTGCCGCTGGTCTGTCTCGACAGCCTTGAGGCGATCGCCGGCAATGCCGTGTGGGAGCGGGCGCTGTTCGATTTCTACAACCGCTGGCAGGAGAAGGGCGAGGGGACGCTGGTGGTCACCGGCTGCAGCGCACCGCGCAAACTGGGGCTGCAACTGCCGGATCTCGCTTCGCGCCTCGACTGGGGGGTGAGTTTCCATCTCGAAGAGCTGGATGACGAAGGCAAGCTCAGTGCCCTGCAGCTGCGTGCCGAGCTGCGGGGCTTCAAACTGCCCATCGATGTGGGCCGCTTCCTGCTCAACCGACTCTCCCGCGATATGCGAACCCTGCTCACCACTCTCAATCAGCTCGACAACGCCTCATTTCGCGCCAAGCGCAAGCTCACTATTCCCTTTGTCAAAGAGATCCTCGAGCTCTGAGAACCTAGCCACGTTCTTACTGCGAGGCCGTGAGCAAGGCTCATGTGCTGCTCTTCACCTTGCTGACGACCTCTCGTCACAGACCGTGAAGAGGTTCTATCGCTTTGTTCCTTCTCCCTTCGGGAGAAGGGCCTTTCAAAAAGAAACCCCGGCATCAGGCCGGGGTTTTGCTATTTCAAGGCAGCTCTCTTATTAGTGGAACTGATCTTCTTCGGTGGAGCCGGTCAGGGCGGTGACCGAGGATTGGCCACCCTGAATGACGGTGGTCACCTTGTCGAAGTAACCGGTACCGACTTCCTGCTGGTGGGCTACGAAGGTGTAGCCACGGCTGGCGGCGGCAAATTCCGGCTCCTGCACCATCTCGACGTAGTGCTTCATCCCTTCGCCACGGGCGTACTGGTAGGCCAGTTCGTACATGTGGAACCACATGTTGTGGATACCCGCGAGGGTGATGAATTGATACTTGTAGCCCATATCGGAGAGCGCCTGCTGGAAGCGGGCGATGGTGGCATCGTCCAGATTTTTCTTCCAGTTGAAGCTCGGGGAGCAGTTGTAGGCCAGGATGCGATCCGGGAACTTGGCCTTGATCGCTTCGGCAAATTTACGCGCCTCGTCCAGATCCGGCTTGGCGGTTTCACACCACACCATGTCGGCGTAGGGGGCGTAAGCCAGACCGCGAGCGATGGCCTGATCGATACCGGCCCGCACCTTGTAGAACCCTTCGGCAGTGCGCTCGCCAGTCAGGAAGTCTGCATCGTACGGGTCGGCGTCGGTGGTCAACAGATCTGCGGCGTTGGCGTCGGTACGGGCGATCACCAGGGTGGTGGTGCCGCACACATCGGCTGCCAGACGGGCTGCAACCAGCTTCTGTACCGCTTCCTGAGTCGGTACCAGCACCTTGCCGCCCATATGGCCGCATTTCTTCACCGATGCCAGCTGATCTTCGAAGTGCACGCCGGCGGCGCCCGCTTCAATCATCCCCTTCATCAGTTCGAAGGCGTTCAGCACGCCACCGAAACCGGCTTCCGCATCGGCCACGATCGGCAGGAAGTAGTCGATAAAGCCCTCATCCTGCGGCCCAACCTTGTTGGCCCACTGGATTTGGTCGGCACGGGCGAAGGAGTTGTTGATGCGCTCCACCACGGACGGTACCGAGTTGGCCGGGTAGAGGGACTGATCCGGATACATGGTGGAGGACAAGTTGTTGTCTGCAGCCACTTGCCAGCCGGAGAGGTAGATCGCCTCGATCCCCGCCTTGGCCTGCTGCACCGCCTGACCGCCGGTCAGGGCGCCGAGGCAGTTGACATAGCCTTTCTTGGCGTCGCCGTGGATCAGACCCCACAGCTTGTCGGCACCACGCTGGGCCAGGGTGTGCACCGGCTGCAAGCTGCCGCGCAGGTTTACCACATCTTCGGCGCTGTAGCCGCGCTTGATCCCTTTCCAGCGGGGGTTTTCCGCCCAGTCTTTCTCGATAGCCTGGATCTGTTGCTCACGGGTCAGTGCCATATCAGTTCCCTCTTTCATTGATTTCACGTTTCCATTGACTTGTTATTGGCGAGCCCCGCTGGGGGCCCGTGATTCAGAGCCGCTCGTAACCGGGCAGCGTCAGAAAATCGATCAGGGTGTCGGCGCAGGTGATCTCTTCCATCAGCTCGCTCGCCTCGGCAAAGCGTCCTGCCTGCCAGCGTGCGGCGCCCACCTCGGCTTTGACCACCTCCAGCTCCTCGGCCAGCATCTGGCGGAACAGCTCTTTGGTCACTACCTTGCCATTAGACAGGCTCTTGCCGTGGCGGATCCACTGCCAGATGGAGGTACGGGAGATCTCGGCGGTGGCGGCATCTTCCATCAGACCGTAGATGGGCACGCAGCCGTTGCCGTTGATCCAGGCCTCCAGATATTGCAGGGCAACCCGGATATTGGTGCGCATCCCTGCCTCGGTGCGCTCGCCCTCACAGGGTGCCAGCAGGTCGGCGGCGGTGATGGGGGCATCCTGCTCGCGCAGCACGCCGATCTGGTTCTTGGCACCAGCCGCAATGGTGGCGTTGAACACCGCCATGGCGGTGTCGGCAAGGCCGGGGTGGGCGACCCAGGTACCGTCGTGGCCGTTGTTGGCTTCGCGCTCCTTGTCGGCCTTGACCTTGGCGAAGACCTGCTCGTTGACGGCCGCGTCCTTGGCCGGAATAAAGGCGGCCATGCCACCCATCGCCAGCGCACCGCGCTTGTGACAGGTCTTGATCAGCAGCCGCGAGTAGGCGGAGAGGAACGGCTTGTCCATAGTTACCACCTGACGATCAGGCAGGACGCGATCCGGATGGTTCTTCAAGGTTTTGATATAGCTGAAGATGTAGTCCCAGCGGCCGCAGTTCAGCGCAACGATGTGATCCTTCATCTGATAGAGCAGCTCATCCATCTCGAATACGGCCGGCAGGGTTTCAATCAGCACGGTGGCCTTGATGGTGCCGCGGGGCAGACCGAACTTGTCCTCGGTCCAGGCGAACACTTCGCTCCACCAACGCCCTTCCAGATGGCTCTGCAACTTGGGCACGTAGAAGTAGGGGCCGGAGCCTTTGGCCAGCAGCGCCTGATAGTTGTGCAGGAAGTAGAGGGCAAAATCGAACAGGCCACCGGGGATCGGCTCGCCATCAAAGGTGACATGTTTTTCCGGCAGGTGCAGACCGCGCACCCGGCAGATGAGGACGGCCGGATCGGCGTTCAGGGTATAAGCCTTTCCTTCCGGACTGGTGTAAGAGATGGTGCCGTTGACCGCATCGCGCAGGTTGATTTGGCCCTCGATCACCTTATTCCAGGCGGGGGCCAGTGAGTCCTCGAAGTCCGCCATGAACACCTTGACGTTGGCGTTGAGGGCGTTGATCACCATCTTGCGCTCGACCGGGCCGGTGATCTCCACACGGCGGTCTTGCAGGTCGGCGGGAATGCCGCGAATGGTCCAGTCACCTTCACGGATGTGGGCGGTTTCCGGCAGGAAGTCCGGCAGCTCGCCGCCATCGATACGGGCCTGGCGTGCCACACGTTGTTTCAGCAATTCCCCTCTTTGGGGAGCAAAACGTTCCACCAGTTCGGAGACCAGAGCCACCGCGTCCGGCGTCAGAATTTGCGCGTATTCGGGCAGCATCTCGCCCTGGATGCGAAGGCGGGCGCTGCAGTGGGTCTGAGCCGGTGCCGACATAAGGTTCACTCCTTTGAGAATTACATTTTGAACTTACTAACTACGACTAAAGTCGAATCCCTGTTCCTGAAACGTTCCCGCAACAACGGGATAACACGATTGATAAGGTGCGAAATATTGTTGATTACGTCAACAGTTTTTTTAAACGCCTGTTTTTTCGATATGGTTAAGTTGATGTTTTTTATTGCTTTATTGGGTTGGTGTAAAAGCTCTACGCAGATGGTTATGCTCCTGCTTTTTTCCATCGGACAACGGCTAATTTGGGCCGTTACCCTGCCCCTCATTTTGTAACTTATTACGTAATAAAATTACAAATGCAAAAATAAATCCCGACCTAACTCCAGGCTTTGCCAAAACAGCCGTATAAATTGCGTTTGAATGTGGCAATGAATGTTTTGCTATTGCTGGACCTAGTTGGTGAACGTGCGTTTTAAACTTGGTGTGGTGATGCAGGCTCTGTTGGTACCAGCGGTTGCAACGATGAAAAGTGAAGCGCAATAACGTAGGTTTGTATCAATTGTCGGGGGGGATGCTGGAGAGGGAAGGGGGAGACGCATCAGTCAATAATACTGCCATCCTTGATAGAATTAGCAGTTTGTCGTTTTTTGCGGATTTCTCGCCAAGGGTGTGAAACTGAGTGTGTTGTACAGGCGATGCCCCAGTGATTGAGCGGCCATCTGGCCGGGCTCAATAGTCATCATCCGGTTCGGCCAGATCGATCACATCCAGCTGGATGACCTGTTCATTTTCGCTTTCGGTGTGGCAAGGGGTGTCGTGAGGAACGGAATAAAGCGTAATGACGGGTGCGAAATCGGTGTTCTGGTTCATGCCTGGTCCTGTGTTGCACGCAAGCCGGACAGTGATCCCTTCACTCGTGTTTCCACCTCCCTGTGTTGTCTACCGGCGGAAAGTTGCGCATCTTAATGAGTTTGGCAAAAAGATTCAAGTGGTTCTGAGTGTTTTTTGTTCTTGGTAGACTGGCGTTGTCAGGAGGATAAATCGGAGGCAAAAAAATAGCCCAGTCCTTTGACTGGGCTATTCTCGGGGAAAATGGTCGGTGTGAGAGGATTCGAACCTCCGACCCTCTACACCCCATGCAGATGCGCTACCTGGCTGCGCTACACACCGACGGAGTCAGACTCGGCTGACGGGGAGGAAGTCTAATAGCATGACCAAACGGGTGCAACTCCTTTTTTATCATAGAGATGCCGATTGCTTCTTTATTGCTCAGTCGGGATGCGGCTTGGGTCTGACGTGCAGATTTGGCATAATCGCCGCCCTGTCACTGCGAGCGATCATGCCTGCTATCTATGGATTCACCTGACAGGTATGAATAGCGAGAATGCAAACAGCACAATTGAACAATATAAAGAGGGGATGGGCGTGAAACCATCAGAGGTCCCAGAAATACCGAGTCAGACCGAGCAGGACGAACAGTGGATGCGCCATGCCATGGCATTGGCCGCCCGGGCCGAAGGGATTGGCGAGATCCCGGTCGGTGCCGTACTGGTGCTGGATGGTCAGGTGGTGGGAGAGGGGTGGAACCGCTCCATCAGCGAACACGATGCCTGTGCCCATGCCGAGGTGATGGCAATCCGGGCGGCGGGCAAGCAGCTGGCGAACTACCGGCTGCTCGACACCACTCTTTATGTGACGCTGGAGCCCTGCTGTATGTGTGCCGGTGCGCTGATCCATAGCCGGGTCAAGCGGGTGGTTTACGGCGCCCGAGATCTCAAGACCGGTGCCGCGGGGTCGGTGTTCGAGATCTTGCAGGACCCGCGCCACAATCACAGCGTCGAGCTGACCGGCGGTGTGCTGGCCGATGCCTGCTCGGCCCAGTTGTCGGCCTTCTTCAAGCGCCGTCGCGCCGAGAAAAAGGCGGCCAAACTGGCGCTGCAACAATCAAACGATACCCTTTCCTGAATCATTCGGGGGCAGCGCAGGCTGCCCTTGCTGATTATCAGCATAAATATCCCTTTATAAACAATATATTACGATCGACCGCCTTCGAGGGGATCCCCGCCCATTCTTCCGTTAACAACCTCAGTTAAAGCGTTCTCGATGTAACAAAACTGTCATGCAACCGCCATATAATGCCGCGAAGCCTAGCTTACATTGAGGTCTTGCATGTCATCGGAATCGTTAAACCTGGTCATGGCGGGCAGTAGAAAACGCCGGATCAAGGATAAATTGGCCAAATATGGCGTCACCACAGGCGGAGCCCTGGTACTGGTGGCGCTGCTGCTTATCTTCTTTTATCTGCTCTATGTGGTGAAACCCATCTTCAATGGCGCCTCCATGGAGCCGACCGCCTCGTTTACCCTGCCTGCCGCAGGGAAGACCGCCTGGCTCGGCGTGGAAGAGCAGAACGAGATCGGCTATCGCTTCAGCGATAAAGGGCAGGTCAACTTCTTTGCGGTGCAGGGAGATGACAAGATCAAGGTCGGCCAGTCACTGGGTCAGGCTCAGGTTGCTGGTGACATCACCACGGTAGCGACCCCGGCACCGGGCCAGCGGCTGATCGCTTACGGCTTTGCCGATGGCAAGGCGCAGGTCGTCCAGCCAGCGTTCAAGGTCTCCTATCCCAACGATGTGCGGGTGATTGAGCCCAGCCTGCAATATCCCTTCGGCGAAGAGCCGGTGGTGATCGACCCGCAAGGGAAGGCGCTGCAACTGATGGTGTTCGAAGCCACCAAGGACAAGATGGCGACCGCCGCCGTGACCGAAGATGGTCGTGGTGTGATGACGGTGATGAGCGGTGAGGAGAACTTCATCTCCGGGGAGATTGAGTGGAGCAGTGAAAACTACACGATTCCCTCCCTGCCGCGCCATGTGGATCAGATGTTGCTGACCCCCAATCTGCGGATCCTGTTCGTGCGCGAGGGCAATCGCCTCTCCGTCTATGACATTCATAACCTGAGCGAAATCTCCCTGCGCAACGTGCTGGAGATCAATGCCCCCAACGCCAATGTGACCCGGGTTCAGCTGCTCTCCGGCGCCTCTTCACTGCTGGTGGGTAATGACAACGGCGTGATTTCACAGTGGTTCGAAGTGGCGAAGGATGGCAAACGCCAGTTCACCCAAATTCGTGACTTCAAGGGCGATGGCGCGGTAGATCTGCTGACTCCCGAGCACTTTCGCAAAGGCTTCATCAGTGCCGACAAGGACGGCATCATCAGTTTCTTCCATGCCACTGGCGAGACCAAGCTGCTGACCGAGACGGTGGAAGGGGGCGAACTCTCTGCCCTGGCCATCTCCCCCCGTCACAACCTGTTGCTGATGCAGCAAGGGAACAGCTTCAAGCTCTTCTCGGTGGAGAACGAACACCCCGAAGTGACCTGGTCTGCCCTCTGGCAACAGGTGTGGTACGAAGGCTATCCGGAGCCCCAGTATGTGTGGCAATCCACCTCCGCCAGCAACGACTTTGAAGCCAAGCTGAGTTTGGTGCCGCTGGTATTCGGTACGCTGAAAGCCTCTTTCTACGCCATGGTGTTTGCTGTACCGCTCGGCGTGGCCGGTGCCATCTATACCGCCTACTTCATGTCGGCGGGGCTGCGCAAATACGTCAAGCCGACGGTCGAGATCATGGCGGCGCTGCCGACTGTTATCTTGGGCTTCCTAGCGGGTCTGTGGCTGGCGCCGATCATCGAGGGTGCGTTGCCCGGGGTGATCCTGCTGCTGATATTGCTGCCGATGGGGATGTTGCTGACTGCACTGCTCTGGAACTATCTGCCGGAGCGCGGCAAGTCCTGGCTGCCGGAGGGGTGGCACGCCATCCTGCTGATCCCGGTGCTGCTGCTGATTGGCTGGGGGGCCTTCGCCCTGAGCCCGCTCATCGAGAATGCCTTTATGCACGGCGATTCGCGCATCTGGCTGACCCACGAAATGGGTATCAAGTTTGACCAGCGCAACTCGCTGGTGGTCGGTATCGCCATGGGCTTTGCGGTCATCCCCACCATCTTCTCCATTGCTGAAGATGCGGTTTTCTCGGTGCCCAAGCATCTGACCCAAGGCTCGCTGGCACTGGGGGCCACCCCGTGGCAGACCCTGAGCCGGGTGGTGATCCTCACTGCCAGCCCGGGCATCTTCTCTGCGGTGATGATGGGGCTTGGCCGCGCCGTGGGCGAGACCATGATCGTGCTGATGGCTACCGGCAACACCCCCATCATGGACTTCTCCATGTTCCAGGGGCTGCGCACCCTCGCCGCCAACATCGCGGTGGAGATGCCGGAATCGGAAGTGGGCAGCTCCCACTATCGGGTACTGTTCCTCGCGGCCTTCGTCCTGTTTGTGTTCACCTTTTTGTTCAACACCCTGGCCGAGTTTGTCCGTCAGCGGTTGCGTGAAAAATACAGCTCGATGTAAGGGGCGACTCTGTAATGGACAAGGAATCGACAATGGGTAAGTGGTTTAAATCAGGGGCCCCCTGGATCTGGATGACCGGCGGTGCCGTCAGCCTGAGTCTGGTGGCGGTACTGGGTCTGCTGCTGCTGATCGGCTGGCGTGGTCTGGTCTACTTCTGGCCGCACCCCATCTATGAGTGGCAGCTGGAAGACGCCAGCGGCAACAAGAGCGTACTGATCGGCGAGATCAACGATCGCGAGCAGGTACCGGTGGAGCGACTGCGCGCCGCAGGTCTGGCGCTGGAAGGGGAAGAGCGCGAGCTGCTGACCCGCTATCTGGTCAAGACCGGCAACCGCGAGTTCGTTGACCTCGATTTTCGCTGGGTGCTGGAGACGGACATCAAGTCCCAGAGCCAGCCGGCTGAGCTGGCCATGGTTGAGCGTGCCACCAACGGCAACTTCTATGGCTATATCGTCGGGGTGAAAGAGGATGGCCGCGAGCTCACCTCTGATCTGCATCCTGCCCTGCAGCGGGTGCTGGCGCGAGCCAATGCCCTTTCAGAACAGGCCAACGATCTGCAAAAAGGGGACATCGGCAGCATCAACTATCAACTGGAGCGGCTGCGCCTGAAAGAGCGCAAGGCCGAGCTGGATGACAAGCTGACCGATCAGCTCAAAGCCGAACTGGCCAGCGAGCGTCAGGCCCTCAACGATCGCTATCAGGTGCTGGAAAAAGAGCTCTTCTCACTGCGTAGCCAAGCGGACCGCGACGCCATCACCGTCAAGGATATGCGTGGCGAGCTGGTGACCATGCCGATGTCCAAGGTACTGGACGTGGTATGGCCCAACGACATGAGCCTGCTGGCCAAGGTGGGTCACTGGTTCCACCAGATCGGCAAGTTCGTCTCTGACGATCCCCGTGAAGCTAACACCGAGGGCGGGGTGTTCCCGGCCATCTTCGGCACTGTGTTCATGGTGTTCCTGATGGCGATCATCGTGACCCCGCTGGGGGTGGTAGCGGCAGTCTACCTGCACGAATATGCGGGCAAGAACAGTCTGACCAAGATCATCCGCATTGCGGTGATCAACCTAGCGGGCGTGCCCTCCATCGTTTACGGCGTGTTTGGTCTGGGCTTCTTCGTCTACACACTCGGCGGTTCGTTAGACCAGCTGTTCTACCCGGAAGCGCTGCCGAGCCCGACCTTTGGTTCACCCGGCGTGATCTGGTCGGCGCTGACCCTGGCTATCCTGACCCTCCCGGTGGTGATCGTCTCCACCGAAGAGGGGCTGGCGCGGATCCCGAGCACCATCCGTCAGGGCTCGCTGGCACTGGGCGCGACCCAGGCCGAAACCCTGTGGCGCATCGTGCTGCCGATGGCGAGCCCGGCCATCATGACCGGCCTTATTCTGGCGATTGCCCGTGCGGCCGGTGAAGTGGCGCCGCTGATGCTGGTGGGGGTGGTGAAACTGGCACCGACCCTGCCGATGGATGGCAACTTCCCGTATCTGCATGTGGAGCGCAAGTTCATGCACCTGGGCTTCCACATCTATGACGTCGGCTTCCAGAGCCCCAACGTCGAGGCGGCCCGCCCGCTGGTCTACGCCACCTCCTTCCTGCTGGTGACGGTGATCGTGGGTCTGAACCTGACCGCTATCGGTATTCGTAACCACTTGCGCGAGAAATTCCGGTCGCTGGAGCATTAATCCGGCGCCGCTTGAGTGATACAAGAGTGAGATAACAGAGGGGCGGCCGAGCGCGAGCCGCCATCTCTCTGCACCAATACGTGAGGGGCGCCGGCAGCTGTCCGGCCACTCCAGATAGATTTTGAGGTAACAGATGATCAACGTAACGACCACGTCTACCCAGCACACCGCGCTGGACCTGCTCAACCTGACCCCGGAGCAGACCGCGCTGGAGGTGAAGGATCTCAACCTGTACTACGGCAGCAAGCAGGCGCTGTTCAACGTCAACATGAAGATCCCCAAAGGGCAGGTGACCGCCTTTATCGGCCCGTCAGGCTGTGGCAAATCGACCCTGCTGCGCTGCATCAACCGGATGAACGACCTAGTGGAGATCTGCCGCATCGAGGGAGAAATCCAACTGCACGGCCATAACATCTATGACAAGAGCGTTGATGTTTCCGCCCTGCGCCGTCAGGTGGGCATGGTGTTCCAGCGCCCGAACCCGTTCCCCAAGTCCATCTACGAGAACGTGGTCTATGGTCTGCGCCTGCAGGGGATCAACGATCGTCGCACTCTGGATGAAGCGGCCGAGCGCTCCCTGCGCGGTGCGGCCTTGTGGGACGAGGTGAAGGATCGTCTGCATGACAACGCCTTCGGTCTCTCCGGTGGTCAGCAGCAGCGTCTGGTGATCGCCCGTGCCATCGCCATCGAGCCGGAAGTGTTGCTGCTCGATGAACCGACCTCGGCGCTCGACCCCATCTCCACCCTCACCATCGAGGAGCTGATCAACGAGCTCAAGAGCCAGTTCACCGTGGTGATCGTGACCCACAACATGCAACAGGCTGCGCGTGTGTCGGATCAGACCGCCTTTATGTATATGGGCGAGCTTATCGAGTACTCGGATACCAACACCATTTTCACCACCCCGGCCAAGAAAAAGACCGAAGATTACATTACCGGTCGTTACGGCTAAGGAGAGGAGAGGATGAATCTCAGCAAACAGATTGGCAGTCGGTTCAACGGCTAAGGCATAATCGGAGCAATCAAGGATTATTTGTATGGACAATATGAATCTCAATAAACACATCTCCGGTCAGTTCAATGCCGAGCTAGAGAGCGTGCGCAACCAGGTGCTGGTGATGGGCGGTCTGGTAGAGCAGCAGCTCACCGACGCCATCGCGGCGATCCACGATCAGGATCTCGATGCGGCCCGCAAGATCGTGGCCAACGACCACAAGGTCAACGCGATGGAAGTGGCGATCGACGAAGAGTGCACCCGCATCATCGCCAAGCGTCAGCCGACTGCCTCCGACCTGCGACTGGTAATGGCCATTATCAAGACCATCACCGATCTGGAGCGCATTGGCGACGTGGCCGACAAGATCGCCCGCATGCTGACCGACAACGCCAACAAGCCGCAGCCGCCGCTGGTGTCGCTGGAGAACATGGGCCGTCGCACCATCAAGATGTTGCACGATGTGCTCGACGCTTTCGCCCGCATGGATCTGGATGCGGCGCTGGCGGTCTACAAGGAAGATGACAAGGTAGACCGTGAGTACGAGTCCATCATCCGTGAGCTGATGACCTATATGATGGAAGATCCCCGCACCATCCCCCAGGTTCTCAACGTCCTGTGGGCGGCGCGTGCCATCGAGCGGGTCGGCGATCGCTGCCAGCACATCTGCGAGTACATCGTCTACTACGTGAAAGGCAAGGATGTGCGCCACACCAAGGCGGATGATCTGGGCACCTTGCTGGGCAAGGGCTAACCGGAAGTGAATAAAAAGGCGCGTGAAGCGCCTTTTTTGTTGCATAACTGGTCGGAGTAAGATAAAGCCCCCAACTGGCTGTTTTCTGATAGAATACTCCCCCTGTGTGAGTCCCGGATGGGCTCACGGTCCGGTCTCCCGGGCCCAGTTTGCCGTCTTGTGCTAAGGCGGGTGTAGCAATAGGTTAATCATGAGTTTTGCCGATAGTTTGTTCTTTTTAATGCTGCTGGTTGGCGGCAGTGTGTTCTTCTCCCTCTCCGAGATCTCTCTCGCCGCGTCTCGCAAAATCAAATTGCAGGTGATGGCGGATGAAGGAAATCGCCAGGCCGAAAAGGTGCTGGCCCTGCAGGCCCAGCCGGGCAACTTTTTCACCGTGGTGCAGATTGGCCTCAATACCGTCGCCATTCTGGGCGGTATCCTGGGTGAGTCTGCCCTCAACCCCGCCATCAAGGGGATTGTCACCCAGTTCTACCAGGGCCCCTGGCTTGGCGAGATCAGCTCCGGTGCCTCCTTCGTGTTCGTCACCGGTATGTTTATCCTCATCGCCGACCTGATGCCCAAGCGTCTGGCCATGACCATGCCCGAGCAGATTGCCGTGGTGGTGGTGCGCCCCATGCTCTTCTTCGTCACCGTGTTGATGCCGCTGGTGTGGGTCTTCAACGGATTGGCGAACTTCCTGTTCCGTCTGATGCGCGTCTCCACGGTGCGTAACGACGAGATCACCTCCGACGATATCTATGCGGTGATGGATGCCGGTGCTGAGGCGGGGGTTATCCAGCGCGAGGAGCATCAGCTCATCGAGAACGTGTTCGAGTTGCAGTCCCTTGGTGTCACCTCTGCCATGACGGCCCGCGAGAGCCTCATCTACTTCACCCTTCAAGAGAGTGAAGAGAGCATCAAAGCGAAGATCGCCGAACATCCCCACAACAAGTTTCTGGTCTGTGACCACAACCTCGACAGCATCAAGGGCTTTGTCGATGCCAAAGAGCTTCTGATCCGCGTTATCGGCGGCCAGAGCATCGACCTGATCGGTGGCAACCTGGTGCAGAACGTCATCATCATCCCCGATACCTTGAACCTCTATGAGGCGATGGAGTACTTCAAGAATCATCGTGGCGACTTTGCCGTGGTGATGAACGAGTACGCGCTGGTGGTGGGGATTGTCACCATGAATGACCTGATGAGTACTGTCATGGGCGAGTGGGCGACTCACGTGGTGGAAGAGCAGATCGTCCAGCGCGACGAGAACTCCTGGCTGGTGGACGGGGTTACCCCCATCTCCGACGTGATGCGCGCCTTCGATATCGAAGAGTTCCCCGAGAACCAGAACTACGAGACCATCGCCGGCTTTATCATGTATATGCTGCGCAAGATCCCCAAGCGCACTGACTCGGTCAAATACGCCGGTTACAAGTTCGAAGTGGTGGATATCGACAGTTACAAGATTGATCAGCTGCTGGTTACCCGGGTCGAACCGGCGGTGGCCGAGAAGCCAGCTCAGGAATCGTAAAAGGAGCGACATAAGAGTCATGAAGATGCAGTCTCATTCCCGTGCGCTGGCCTGTGTCGCGCTCGCCCTGGCACTGGGTGCCTGTAGCCAGAGTGCGCCGCGTAAAGCCACTGTGGTAGCCAAGCCGGTTGCCCCCAAGCCTGCCGTGGTGGTGCCGCAGCCGGATCCCGATGCGGTGGTACAAAGCGGCATGGCCGAGCCGAGCCCGGTCTTTGACGAGCAGTATCACGGCCCGGATCAGGGGTCGCTGGAGTCGGTGACCGCCCTGTTTGCTCGTGGCTACATCGAGTCCGCCATGCGCGAGACCATGCTGGCGGCGGTGCACAACGACTATCCGCTGCTCGGCATGCGGGATGTGCGGTTGACCGATCCGGTCTCCAAATTCCTCACCTCCGAGCATGCGGCCACCACGGCCCATGACTACCTCTATGCGGGTGTGCAACGTCGCCTCGGTCGTCCGCTCAGCCCTGCCCAGTGGGAGCAGATCTGGCGCGGTTTGCCGCAGCAGGGTCGGGTCTCCGACTGGGTCAAACAGATTAAGCGAGTGCTGGCCGGGCGTTAAGTTACCAGCGGATCAAGATTGTGATGAGGCCACCTTCGGGTGGCCTCTTGCATTTCTGCGTTTGCCTCGCCGTTTGCACGCTGATTTCTGCTGATACTGATTGCCGCCCGTGGCGCTTTGCTTTATCTTGTTTTGGCCATCTAAACATCCATATGTTTTTATGGCTGTGTAATAAAAGGGCTTCCCAGGATGAAGCAGGACGATCTGCAGCGATTCGATGTGAAACCGCAGATCAACAAAACAAACAGAAAAATACGCAAATAAACAACGCACATAACTAAGAGACACGACAGATGGAAACCAGGAAATTGTGGGTGCTGGATGGGGGCATGGGGCGCGAGTTGGCACGGCGGGGGGCACCGTTTCGTCAACCCGAGTGGTCGGCGCTGGCCTTGATGGAGGCGCCAGAGACTGTGCGTGACGTGCATCAGGCCTATGTGGCGAGCGGTGCCCGGGTCATCACCACCAACAGCTATGCGCTGGTGCCATTTCATATCGGCGATGAGCGTTTCTTTGCCGACGGTGAGGGGTTGGCGGCGCTGGCCGGGCAACTGGCCCGCGAGGTGGCTGACGAGCAGAAGGGCGCCGTGCAGGTGGCGGGTTCCCTACCTCCGCTGTTTGGCTCCTACCGTGCCGATCTGTTCAAGGCGGACAAGGTGAGCGAGCTGGCTATCCCGCTTATCCGGGCACTATCCCCCCATGTGGATATCTGGCTGGCCGAGACCATGAGCCTCATCGCCGAGCCACTGGCCCTCAAAGCGCTGCTGCCTGATGACGGCAAGCCGTTCTGGGTCTCTTTCACCCTGGAAGATGAGGCGCCGGGCAACGAGCCGCTACTGCGTTCCGGTGAGCGGGTAGCCGATGCTGTGACTGCGCTGGTGGCGGCTGGAGTGGACGCCATCCTGTTCAACTGCTGTCAGCCCGAGGTGATCGAAGGGGCCCTCGAGGTTGCCCGCACCCGATTGCAGACGCTGGGCCGCGCTGACATTCGCCTCGGTGCCTATGCCAACGCCTTCCCGCCGCAACCCAAGGAGGCCACCGCCAACGACGGGCTGGACGAGATCCGCACCGACCTGAGACCGCTGGATTACCTTGGCTGGGCCGAACGCTGGCGTGCGGCCGGGGCGAATCTTATCGGTGGTTGCTGCGGTATCGGCCCCGAGCATATTCAGGCGCTGAGCAGCCGGTTGCGCTAAGGAGTCCCCATGAAAGAGAACAAGATTGGGCTCTGGTCTCTCACCGCGCTGGTGTTCAGCTCCATGGTGGGGGCGGGGATCTTCAGCCTGCCGCAGAACATGGCCGAGGTGGCAGGCGCGCGCGCCGTGCTGATCGGTTGGGGCGTGACCGGGGTGGGCATAGTGGCGCTCGCCATGAGTTTTCTCTATCTGTCGCGGTTAAGGCCGGATCTCGATGGCGGCATCTACAGCTATGCCCGCGCCGGTTTCGGCGATCTGGTGGGCTTCTTCTCCGCCTGGGGTTATTGGCTCTGCGCCACCATCGGCGTGGTGGGTTATCTGGTCATCGCTTTTGCGGCGCTGGGCAGTTTTATCGATACCCCCGAGCAGATCTGGTTTGGTGACGGCAATACCCTGGCGGCGTTTGTCGGCGAGTCCTGCATCCTCTGGGCGGTGCACCTGCTGGTGGCCCGCGGCGTGCAGCAGGCGGCGCTGTTCAATCTGGTGGCGACTCTGGCCAAGAGCCTGCCGCTGCTGCTGTTTATCCTGTTTGCCTGCTACTTGTTCGATCCGGTCACCTTCGCGGCGGATCAGCAGGGCAGTAGCCTGGCGGTGCCGGTTTCCGAGCAGGTGCGCAACACCATGCTGATCACTCTCTGGGTCTTCACCGGTATCGAGGGGGCAGCGGTGCTGTCGGCCCGCGCCAGAAACCGGCGGGATGTGGGCACGGCCACCGTACTGGGGGTCGTGTTGGCACTGCTGCTCTATGTGCTTATCTCGGTGCTGGCGCTCGGAATATTGAGCCGACCCGAGCTGGCGGCGCTGCCCAACCCCTCCATGGCAGGGCTGATGGCCCAGATGACCGGCTCCTGGGGCAAGCTGTTCATCAGCGTCGGCCTTATCGTCTCGGTGCTCGCCTCCTACGTGAGCTGGACCCTCTTCTCGGCGGAGGTACCGTTCAGCGCGGCCCGACACGGTGCGTTTCCCGCCATCTTCCGGCGCCAGAACCGCAACGGGACGCCTATCGCATCGCTCTGGCTCACCAGCCTGACGGTGCAGACTTGCCTGCTGCTGGTGTGGCTGCTCGGCAAGGGCTACACCAGCCTGCTGCTTATCTCTACCTCGATGATTTTGGTGCCCTACCTGCTGATCGGCCTGTTCTTGCTCAAGCTTTCGTTCAGCAGGAAGGGGGATCGCGGGCAGGGCCGAGGCCTGATGCGGGCGGTGGCACTGGTGTCGAGCAGTTACGGCTTCTGGCTGCTCTATGCCGCCGGGGTGGAGTATCTGCTGCTGTCGTTGTTGCTCTACGGGCCGGGTCTGCTGCTGTTTCTCTACAGCCGTCGTCAGCTGGGCGCAGATCTTTGCCTGAGTGGTCGCGAGCGGCTGTTGGCCGGAGTGACCTTGCTGAGCCTGATCCCCGCCGTCTGGTCGTTTGCCCATCTCTGATATCGAAGATATGACTGACCATAAAAGAGAGCGCCACCGTGGCGCTCTCTTGTTATCAGGGACTTGCTATCCGGTGCGAAGGCTCAGCTGCTGGCAGGTCCGGCCGGTTTGCCAAACAGCACCGCGAGTTTTTGTCGCCAGGGTAGGCCACGGGCGTCGCGCAGCATGTCGCGCCACTCGTGGAAGGTGAGAGTGAGGGGGTTGAAGCTGTGGATCGGCTTAGTGATGCCGAAGCGGCACGGCTCGGCAGGGTCTTCTTCCACAAAGGTGCCAAACAGCCGATCCCAGATGATCAGCACCCCGGCGAAGTTGCGGTCTATGTATTTGGCGTTGCTGGCGTGGTGCACCCTGTGGTGGGAGGGGGTGTTGAAGATCCACTCCAGCCAGCCGAGCTTGCCTACCACCTGGGTGTGGATGAAGAACTGGAAGCCCAGGCTCAGCAGCACGGTGGCGACCACCGCCTCGGGCGGGAAGCCGATGACAATCATCGGGATCCAGAACAGCCACATGCCGGAGATGGGATACATCAGGCTCTGGCGAAAAGCGGTGGAGAGGTTGAGCCGCTCCGAGCTGTGGTGCACCACGTGGGAGGCCCACAGCCAGCGAACATGGTGACTGGTGAAGTGGAACAGCCAGTAACAGAGATCCTGCAACAGGAACAGCAGTAGCACACTCCAGAGATTCAGCTCGATATCGAACAGTCGCCAGCCCCAGAGGGTGTCATACAGATAAGCAATGGCGATGGCGGCCAGCGCATCGCCCCCTTGGTGCATCAGGGCCAGCGCGGCGTTGGCGAACAGATCCCGCCACTGGTAGGTGGCGGTGGGAAAGGCCGCGCCATGTTTGCGCAGGTAGAGCATCTCCCAGCCGATAAAGGCCAGAAAAATCGGGGAGAGGTAGAGCAAAAGCAGTTGCACATCCATATGCGGCCATCCATTCAGAGCAATTGCTCTCCAGCATAAAGGATGGTTTTAATATTTCATTAACATTTTTCAGCCAACGAAGAGATGGCATGAAATATGGCGCGGCAGCAGAGGAAGGCGCGCTGGATGGCTATGCTTGATGCAGGCTTTTTCAGGAGGTGCTGGCTTATGCGCGTCTGGTGTTGCTTGTTGCTGGGGTTGTGCATGATGGCGCACGCCAAGACCCGGGTCGAGATCCTGGCGGATGCCGCCTATCCTCCCTACTCCTGGCAGGAAGGGGAGGAGGTCAGGGGGATCTATGCCGACATCATCCGAGAGGTAACCTCTGCCATGCCTGACTATGAGGTGGTGCTCAAGCCCATGCCGTGGCGGCGCGGTCTGAGCATGGTGGAGCAGGGGGCTGCCTTCGCCATTTTTCCACCCTACTACATGCCCGATACCCGCCCTTATATGTGGCCCTACTCCCAGCCGATGCTGGATGAGGAGCTGGTGGTGATGTGCGGCGCCAGTGTGGCGGCCAATACCCCGCAGGCCAGCTTTCCGCTCGACTATCATGGTTTACGCTTTGGCATGAACGCCGGTTTTGCCGTCGGCGGCGATGCCTTTTGGCAGGCAGTAAAAGAGAAGCAGATCGACGTGGAGGAGGTGAAAAGCAATCGGGAGAACCTGCTCAAGATTGTCCGCGGCCGGGTCGATTGCACCATCAATGATCGCCTCTCCCTGCTCTATGAGTTGCTCAACATGATAAAGGCCGATCAGCTGGCGGTGGCCGATATGTCCCTGCTCAAACAGGGGCCGGTGCTCAGCAAGGAGCAGGGGTTTCTCGGCTATAGCCGCAAGGGGGAGTACCCCTACAAACAGGCCTTTATCGACCAGTTTGACAAGGAGCTCTATCAGCTCAAAAAACGTGACGGGGTAAAAGTGATCGTGGAGCGCTATCTGGGAAAGTCCCCGCGCTGAGCCGATGAGATGGGCACTCGGGTTCAGCTGGGTTAAGCCTGCTCAGCGTGACACACAAGCAGAGGGACCTTGCGGTCCCTCTTCGTTTATCCAGCAGAGCGTGTTGGCTACAGCACCTGACTCAGGAACTGGCGCAGGCGCGGGGAGGGGGGATTGTCGAAGAAGTCGGCCGGTTTTTCATCTACCAGCAGTTCGCCACTCTCCATAAAGAGCACCCGATCCGCTACCTCGCGGGCAAAGCCCATCTCGTGGGTCACCACCACCATGGTCATCCCCTCGCGAGCCAGCCCCTTCATCACATCCAGCACTTCCCCCACCATCTCGGGGTCCAGCGCACTGGTCGGCTCGTCAAACAGCATGATGCGCGGCTGCATGGCAAGTGCCCGGGCAATGGCCACCCGCTGTTGCTGACCGCCGGAGAGTTGGGAGGGATAGCTGGCCGCTTTCACCGACAGCCCCACTTTCAGCAGCAGCGCCTTGGCCCTGTCTTCGGCCTCACGGCGTGACAGGCCACGCACCTTCTGCGGAGCGAGGCAGATATTATCCAGCACCGTCAGGTGGGGAAAGAGGTTGAAGGACTGGAACACCATGCCCACCTCTTCCCGCAGCTTGTTGACATCGCCCGGCTCGGTCAGGCAGATACCGTCGACCACGATATTGCCGTCGTTGATGGTCTCCAGCTGGTTGAGGGTGCGCAGGAAGGTGGATTTGCCCGAGCCGCTGGGGCCGACGATCACCACCACTTCCCCTTCGGCCACCTCGGTGCTGACATTTTTCAAGGCATGTACTTCGCTGCCGTAGAACTTCTCTACGCCGGTCGCCTTGATGATGGGATCAGTTGCTGCGCGCATATTTCACCTCGAGACGGCGTACCAGAAAAGAGAGGGTGCCGGTGAGCACCAGATAGAGCAGCGCCACGGTGAACCACACCTCGAACGGGCTGAAGGTAGAGCTGACCACCTCGCGTCCCGCCTTGGTCAGATCGGTGATGGAGATGACCGACACCAGCGAGGAGTCCTTGATCAGGTTGATGAACTGACCCGCCAGTGGCGGCAGCACCCGTTTGAACGCCTGCGGCAGGATGACGTAGCGCATGGTCTGGGCCGAGGTGAGGCCCAGACTGCGACCCGCCTCCATCTGCCCCTTGTGAATGGAGCTGATGCCGGCGCGGACGATCTCCGCCACATAGGCGCCGGTAAAGACGGCCAGCGCGGCGACCCCGGCAGTGAAGCGATCGAGGTTCAGCACGGTGCCGATAAAGAAGTAGACGATGAAGATCTGCACCAGCAGCGGGGTGCCGCGAATGAGCTCCACATAGGTGACGGCCAGATTGCGCAGGGCCGGGTTGGGGGAGAGTCGGGCCAGCCCGGCCAGGGTGCCGAGCAGGATGGCGAAGATGCCTGCTACCAGCGAGAGCTTGACGGTGACCCAGACGCCCCAGGCGATGGGGCCTGCGGTCCAGCTCAGTTGGGTGTCGAGGGTATCGCCACGAAAAACGGTATCCCCTTCGGCGACTTGTACGCCAGTGCTGGCGATGGCTTGCCGCACATTGGGGTCGAGATCGTCTTGCAGGAACAGCTTGCCCTTCTCGGCCTCACTGGTACCCGCGATCACGGTGCCGTCAAATTCGGCCAGATTCTTCTGCTCCGCCTGATAGGCGATGTATTGGGGAATGCGTTCCCAGCGCCAGGTGTAATCCACTGACTGGACAGCCTTGTAGATGCCGAATACGGCAACCAGCAGCATCAGCAGGAAAACCCCATGCCAGAGCAGCTGATTGGGCTGTTTTTCCATCTGTCTTGTCGGTTTGGGTGTGTGCACAGTCACAACCTCTTCTCGTTATTGTGTGGGGAGCTGCGTGGTGCAGGGGCGGCATGTGCCGCCCCCCGGAGGTTATTTGAGCTGATTCAGCCAGGCGTTGGATTCGAACCACTTCTTGTAGAGACGGTCGTAGCTGCCATCGCCCTTGATCTGGCGCAGGTAGTTGTTGAACCAGTTGAGAGTGTCCTGCTCCCCTTTGCGGATGGCCCAGGCCAGCGGCTCGAAGGTGAACGGCTTGTCGAGGTGCACCACGGCGCCCTGATTCTGGGAGGCAAAAATAGCGTTGTAGGGCAGGTCATAGACGAACGCATCGACCTTGCCGTTGATCACTTCCAGCTTGGCGTCATCCTGGGTTTCAAACTGCAGCAGGGTAGCTTTGGGGATCAGGCGCTTGACTGCCTGCTCGCCGGTGGTGCCGAGCTTGACCGCGATCTTGTATTTCGGGTCGTTGAGGTCGGTGAAGGATTTGATTTCGCCCGCCTTCTCTTTGCGCAGGACGATGGTCTGGCCGACCACGATGTAAGGATCGGCGAAGTTGACTCGCAGGTTGCGCTGGGGAGTCACGGTCATGCCGCCCATGATGACGTCGAACTTGTTGGTCAGCAGCGCCGGAATGATGCCATCCCAGGCGGTGTTGACGAACTCGACCTTCACGCCCATCTCTTTGGCGACCATCTTGGCGAGATCCACGTCAAAGCCGATGTACTGGCCCTGCTTGTTGGTCATCTCGAAGGGTTGATAGCCAGCGTCGAAGCCAACCCGCAGCACGCCGCGTTCGAGCACGGCATCCAGGGTGGAGGTGGGGGCAGGGGTCGGGGCCGCCGTGGCGATCCCGCAAAACAGCAGGGTAGAAAGAATCAGTTTTTTGATCATAAGTGACGTCTCTGTCGGTGGTGTGTTCGGCCTTGAACCTGATCCCGTGCGACTCCGTGGCACAAGAGACTGCTGCATCCGGCAACAGGCAAGACAGGATGAATGTCTTGTGCGGGACAAAAGCCCCATATGAGATGCTATGAATAGTGGTTGAGTGAAAAATGTACCAAAAACAGATTGTGTCAGAAGACTCAACAGGTTAGAGACATTTATTGCTCATGGCTTCATTCATAAAATCACACGAAAACAACATATCTATCTAATTGAGTGGGTTCAAGCCCAAATTATCCCCAAGACATTTTGTTACATAGAGAGGGGCTCGTATGTGGCTCGAGTCTGGTTGGGCTTATCTTTCTTGCATATCTCAAACCTGCTATAGCGGAATGGTGTGAGTTATCTGGTGGTGTGAAAAACAGACGAACAATATGTTTTTATTGTGAAAACAGTCAGGGTCTCTGGGTCTTGGCAAACGGTTCTCATATACTCACTTACCTCCCTCTGCCTGGTTTTGATATGCATGTCTCGTTGTTGCTGAAGCTGGATGTATTTACCCTGATGGTGATGGCATTGGGGGGATATAGCCTCGGGTTTATCACGCTCTCCATTATCTGGTCGACCCACCGGGAGATCCCGGGCATCGGGTTATGGTGGTGGTCCAGTCTCTGTGCGCTGGTGGCCCAGATACTTTTCTCGTTACAGGCATTTTTCCCCAGCCCCTCCGGCATCTGGCTGGCCAATACCCTGATCACGTTCTGCATTGTGTTGATGCCGCCGGCGCTGCAGCGCTTTTTCGGACAGCCCCCGAACTGGCGTGCCGGGGGGCTCTTCATGCTGGTCTATCTGCTGCTTCTGAGCTGGTGCATTGTGGAGGGGGGGATGGCATCCCGGGTGTTGCTGGCTTGCTTGAGTTACATGGTGCTGGGTGCTGTGATCGTCTATCTGGTCTGGCGCCACGGTTACCCCCACTATCTGCCGGCGGTGATGGTCTTTACCCTGGTCAACGTGCTGCTCTACGCCTTCTACTTGATGCGGCTCTGGTTCCTCTGGCAGGACAACGTACAGATGCTGATGGATAAGAGCGGGGTCAATGTGCTGCCCTTTCTCTCCATGCTGATGGGGAGCTATCTCTCCACCTTCGGGGTGCTGCTGCTCTGTACCCAGTACCGTGCGCTGGCTTTGCGCCAGCAGGCTAGCCACGACCCTCTTACCGGTCTGCTCAACCGGCGTGGCTTTATGGAGCAGCTGAAGCAGCAAAAGTGGGGTGACAGTGGCGCGCTGGCGGTGCTCGACATCGATGATTTCAAGCAGATCAATGACCAGCATGGCCATGAGGTGGGTGATCGGGTGCTGGCCGAGCTCGGTGCCTATCTGGGTAGTCAGCCCGATCTGGTGTGCAGTCGTTTCGGTGGCGAGGAGTTTGTGCTGCTCTTCTCGCAGCCCGGCGTGCTGGCCCTGCAGCGCTGCGAGGGATTGCTGGAGGAGGTCGCGAACCGCAACATGGGCGGCCTCTCCATCACGGTCAGCATGGGACTCTCCCACTGGCAAGGGGAGTGGCACTTTGACCCTCTGTTCACTCAGGCCGACCATGCGCTCTACAGCGCCAAGCGGCAAGGCAAGAACCGGGTCTGTCAGGCTGGTCGGGAGGTGTAACTCCCGTTAAGTCCGGTATTACGTTATCTCGGCAGGCTGGGGGCGCGGTGCCTGCGCCTTGAGGAAGGGGAGCAGCAGCAGTGCCGAGACACCCGCTGCCACCGAGATCACCACGAAGAAGCCGTTCCAGTGCCAGATCTCCATCACCTTGGCCAGCGGATAGCCCGACAGCGCCGCCCCCATGTAGGCAAAGAGACCGACAAAGCCGGTGGCCGCTCCCGCCGAGTTTTTGTGGGAGCACTCCGCCGCTGCCATGCCGATCAGCATCTGCGGGCCAAACACGAAAAAGCCGATGGTAAAGAAGCAGGCCGCCTGCATTACATAGCTGAAGAAGGGCATCAGCCAGAGTGACCCCACCGCCAACAGGATCCCCACCGCAAAGATGAGGTTCATCGGGCCACGGTTGCCGTTGAACAGCTTGTCCGATCCCCAGCCCGCCACCAGAGCACCGATAAAGCCCCCTACCTCGAACATGGATATGGCCGAGTTGGCGCTCATCAGATTGAAGCCGCGCTGCTCGGTCATGTAGAGATTGCCCCAGTCATTGATGGCGGTGCGCACCACATAGACCAGCACGTAACAGCAGGCGAGCAGCCAGATATAGGGGTTGCCCAGCACATATTTGCGCAGGATCTGGCGATGGGAGAGCCCCGCATCCTGAGTCTGCTGGGCCAGCTCCATCGCATCCTTGCGCCACTCGCCCACCGACGGCAACCCCATGGCGGCCGGGGTATCACGCAGCCGCCAGCAGAGGAATAACCCCGCGATGATGGCGATAAGGCCGGGCACTATCATGCCGTAGCGCCAGCCATGTTGCAGGGCGATGGTGCTGACGATAAGGGGGATGAGCGCGCCGCCGACGTTGTGGGCAGTGTTCCAGGCCGACCACCAGACGCCACGCTCGGTGCGCGAATACCAGCTGGTGAGCAGCTTGGAGCAGGGGGGCCAGCCCCAGCCCTGGAAGAAGGCGTTGGCGACCCAAAGGGCGGCAAACATCCAGAGTGCCGACGAGAGGCCGAACAGTATGTTGATAACGCCGGTGGCCATCAGCCCGACGCCCATGAAGTAGCGCGGGTTGGCGCGGTCACTGATGATGCCGGAGAAGAACTTGGAGCAGCCGTAGGTGATGTAGAACAGGGTCCACAGCATGCCAATGTCGGACTTGTCCAGCATGCCGCTCGCCAGCATGTCCGGCATGGCGAAGTTGAAACTCTTGCGGGTGAAGTAGAAGACCGCGTAGCCCAGATACATGGTCAGCAGCAGGTGCAGCCGCCAGTGGCGATAGGTGGCATCGATCTCGGCCTGATCCCGGATAAGGGGCCGGGGCGGCGCGCTTCTCATAAAACTCAGCACAGGCAGGCCCTCTGGTGGTGATTAGCCATGACTCTCTTCCCGTCTGCGACTGGGCAGGTTGACCGTCAGCTGGGTGCCGTGGATGCAGGAGAGTTGCAAACTGCCCCCGAGGGCCTGTACCCGCTCGCGAATGCCGAGCAGGCCATAGCCCTGTTGCGGGCGGCTTTCCGGCAGACCGCGGCCATCATCTTCCAGCACCAGTTGCAACTGCTCGCCGCTGGCACGGGCGCGAATGGTGACCGAGTGGGCGTTGGCATGTTTGACCACGTTGTTGAGCCCCTCCTGACAGACCCGAAACAGGGTGACCCGCTGGGCATCCGAGAGATTCCCATCCGCCAGCTGCCATTCCAGACGGGTGACGATGCCGTGACGTTCCAGCTCCAGCTCTCTGAGCAGTGCCCGTACCGCCTGTTCCAGAGTCATGTCGTCGAGCTGGCGCGGGCGCAGCCGCCCGAGCAGGCCGCGCACCGCGTCATAGATCCCGAGCGACAGTGTGTCGATCAGGGCACTGCTCTGACCGACACCTGCGTTATCGGGGGCGAGGCGGCGCACGATCCCGGCCTGGGTACGAATGGCTGTGATGGTCTGGCCGATGTCGTCGTGCAGCTCGCGCGCTACCTCCTTGCGGATGCTCTCCTCTGTCTCCAGCAGCCGCTCGGTGAGCTGGCGATTGTGGGCGAGCTGGCGGGTCAGCGCCTGATTGAGTTCGCGCTGGCGCTGGATCCCGGCGCCGAGCAGCAGGCCGGTGAGGCTCTGGGCCAGCAGGGAGAGCAGCAGATCCAGCGGGTGATCGTGCCAGGCCTGACTGGCCAGCAGGGCGATGGTGTTCATCAGGGTGGCGAGCAGCGCCCCTTGCCAGCCGTAGCGCCACGCCATGGCGATGATGGGGATGGCCAGACAAAACGGGGTGAAGCGTACCAGCGAGTTGGGCAATCCCAGTTGCAGCCAGAGGCTCAATACGAACAGCAGCAGATACCAGACCAGATGGCGAAAGCGCCACTCCACCGGCTGATCCACCAGCGCAGGCCCCAGTGGCACCCAAGTGGCGCGGGTGAGGTAGTGCCAGATCAGCATGCAGGTGGAGGTCAGCGTCAGCCCGCCGGTGAGGCTGAGCAGCAGGGCCGAGAGGCCATCTTCCCCGGCCAGATGCCAGAGCAGGGCTTGCAGCAGCGCCGCCGCCGTGACGGTGGCGAGCAGCAGCAACAGTTGCTGCCAGTCGTTGCGCACCTGCTGGCGGCGGGCAATCAGCAGCGGTATCAGGGTCAGCAGACTGCCCACGACCAGCCAAGGCCAGTGGGGCAGCCCCACTTCCAGATTGAGCCAGTAGAGCAGCAGCCCTTCGCACAGCAACAGCGGCGGCCAGTAGTGGCCGGGACTTTGCAGCAGCAACCCGAGGCGCAGGCCGAAGGGGAACAGCAGCACCGCCAGCGCCGGGCCACCCGCCAGATGCAGGCTGATGCTCCAGAGGCAAAACCAGCCGGCGGCAAAGATGAAACAGGCCGCCAGCGCGATGGCGACATAGCTGGCAAAACGGGAGATCACCAGCTATCCAGCATACGGTGGGCCAGCTCGACGTTGTTGCTGACCTTGAGCTTGTCCATCAGGTTGGCGCGATGGACGTGCACCGTCTTGGGGGAGAGGCCGAGCTGCTCGGCGATGGCCTTCACCTCCAGCCCCTGTGCCAGCAACTGGGCAATCTCCCGCTCCCGATTGGTGAGGGGATCCCGGCTGCTGCTGGCCAGTTTCTGGGCGATGTCCGGCGTAAGATAACACCCCCCCTGGGCGGCGGTGCGCACGGCAGCGATCAGCTCGTCCGGACTACAGCGTTTGGAGAGAAACCCCTTGGCGCCGGTTTGCAAGGCCTGCTCGATGAGGGCCGGGCTGTCGTGCACCGAGAGCATCACCACCGCAAGGCCGGAGGGGAGCAGCTTGAGCAGATCCAGTCCCGACTGGTCGGGCATCGAGATGTCGCAGACACAGACCCGCGCCCCGCTGCCGGGCAGACCGGCAAGGGCGTCGCTGGCGGAGCCGAATTCGGCGACCACCTGCAGGTCGGGCTCCAGATTGAGCAGTTGGGCAAAACCGGATCGGACGATCTGGTGATCGTCGATGAGGGCAATTTTTATCATGATGTCAGCCTGAAATTCGGTGCGTCATGACCATGACGCGGCCAACAAGATACCTGCCCCCCGAGTCAGGCTCAAGCAGCAGCAGGAAAAGGGGCTAAAAACCGGGGGCAAGGTGCGCAAAGCTTGATCGGGATCAGCTGGCAAGGGCGAGCAAGCGGGCTGATCAACAGGGGGATGACCAGCCCGAGGGACTCAGCGGTGCAGCTCGCCGGCGCGCTCCGGCTGATAGACCACTTCCAGAATTTCTACCTCGATGGTGCGACCTGCCGGGCCCGGCCAGGCGATGCTGTCGCCCACTTTCAGGCCGAGCAGGGCGCTGCCTACCGGCGCCAGTACCGAGATGTTGCTCTCGTCGCCCTCGGCATCGCGCGGATAGACCAGGGTGAGGCAGAACTCGTTGCCGCTGCTCTGCATCTTGAAGCGTACCTTGCTGTTCATGGTGACCACGTCCGGCGGCATGTCGGCCGGTTCGCGGATCTCGGCGCGGTCCAGCTCCTCTTGCAGGGCCAGATGTTGCGGGTGGTTGCCAAGCAGTTGTTCGATACGATCCAGATCAAGGCTGGAGATAACCAGATGAGGTTGTTTCATAAGATATTCCTTATCAATAGCGGATAGGCCCATACCGGCGGGTGCAGGTTGGCCATCACGCAAAGTGTTACAAAAATGGATTCAACAGGTTCAATCGATTGAAAATGCCATGCCCCCAAGCGACTCGCGGCCGAAGGAGCGAGGCGGGGGCTCAGCAGGGTGTGAGCAAATGCGAGGAAATAGCGAGTATTTTCATGGGGCTACCATAACCATTCTGGCCGGCCTTGGCAACCGTGATTGAGTGACTACTCAGGAGCCTGATAGTTGTACTGACGGATGATCCGCGCCAGTGTGCCATCATGGCGCATCTCGTCTATCACGGCTTGCCAGCGCTGCGCCTGTTTGAAGGGGAAATCCTTGTGAGCGGCCAGAAACAGTTGGGTGTTCATCAACACTTCCCCGCGAACCAGCTGTTGTGATGAGCGTTTGTCTTGTTGTTGGGCATACAGGATGACATTCCATGCGGCGACCCAGGCATCAATGCGACCGCGATGGAGTTTATGAGCGTTTAGTTGCTCATCTGCCACTGTCTCTCCCCGGATCCCGATGCGTTGCTTGAGTAGGTGTTGACCAAACGAGTAGCGCAGCACGCCCACATCAAGGTTTTTCAAATCGCTGCTTTTCAGTGCTTTTGGGTGAAACCGGCGATCGCTGACGATCAAAAACTGTTCATCGAGGATGGGCGTTACCCACTGATATAGGTGCTCTCGCTGACTGCTTCGCACGGGCGGTATCATCAAGACATCGGGGCGGTGAATTGTCTGGGTCAGTGCACGTGGAAGTGGCATCAGCTCGATAGTAAGCGGCTCGTCTAGACGGCGGGCTGCTTCCTCCATGATCTCGATACCCACCCCGCTGGGTTTACCATGGGAGGACTGAATGACGTAAGGGGGCAGCTCGGCCGCCACCAGTACAATAGCCTGGGCACCGGTGTGTACCAGCAATAACAGCAGGGCAAAAAAGGGCAGGCAGAGAGCGCGCATCAAGGTCGTGAGCCAGAGTCGAATATGCAGAGTGTAACATTCCTGCCTGCGTTGTCGTTGTGCCCGCTTAGGGGTTGGGATCTCAGTCGAAGAAATCCCGCAGATCGCGCACTTCGTAATCAGCGAGTTGCTGCCAGGGGAGCTGAGCAGGCAGCTTGCGCAGGGTTACCTCCATCCGGTAGCTGCGATAGCCGTCGAGACTGGCCGATTCGACTACCAGCGGGATCTGCCACTGACTCGACCAGAGAATGCGGGTTCGTTGCTGCCCTTCGCGCTTTTCATACCAGCGGGCCTGCTCGGGGGCGGCCTCATCCAGCGGGGTCATCCCCTCGATCAGCACCGGGTTGACGAGATGGCGGATCCGCAGCCAGTCGGGCTTGAAGGCCACCTGGCCATACTCTTCCACCGGCACCTCAACCAGCTGGTTGTGCCAGCTGTCGGCATAACGCAGCTGAAGTTCACCCTCATCACTGCGACTGACCCAGCGGGCCGTCATCTGGTGGGTAAAGTGCTTGTGGCCGGGCGTGGCGTCGTGAGTGGCGTGATAGGCACGGGCAAGGGGGAGGGGAATGAGCCGCTGGCTCCACACCTGATTGCCCACGCGCAGCCACTTCTCTTGCCAGACACTCTCTCTGGCGATGCCATCGCTGCCGGTGTTCCGGTCGTGATAGCTGATCCGGGCGGCGAGATCCGGGGGCGTGTCGTCAGCATGCAGGGGGAAGGCGAGGGGGCTGCCAAGCAGCCATAACGAAAGCAAAAGTCGCATCATCATCTGTCGCTCGAAAGAGCCGGGGCCCGGGCCGCTGAGTCAATTGCTCAGATGCACCCGGGCCCCTGCTGCTTACAGGCCGAGCGCCTCCCGCAGTTTGCCAAACACCTTGGTGTTATCCAGAGTGCCTTTGAAGCGGTTGCTGCCGGCGCCATCGGCAAACAGCATCACATCGCCGCCGCCGTGGGTTTCCGATGTCAGTTTGACGCCGGTCTCCTGCAGGTAGTCATTGGCCATCACCTGATCGCTGGTGAGGACGGGGCGCACATCGGGGCGGTTGGGGCCGTTACCGAACACCAGGGTGGTGAAGGGCTTGCCATCCACGTCGTTCTGGGTCGAGCCATCGCCATTTTTCACCAGATCCAGCACCGGATTGCCCTTGGCGGAGTAGCCGTTAATGGTCATGGTGTGGTCATGGTCGGCGGTGACCACGATCAGGGTATTGCTGAGATCCACTTTACCCAGCGCCGTCTTGACCGCCTCATCCAGTGCCACCGCGTCGGTGAGCGAGCGCTTGGCATTGGTGCCGTGCAGGGCATGATCGATCCGGCCGCCTTCTACCATCAGGAAGTAACCCTGACTGTTCTTGCTCAGCAGGTCGATCGCCTTGGCGGTCATCTCGGAGAGCGACGGCTGGGTATTGGCAGCCCCCTTGGCGACCCGATCCAGCTCGTAGTCGAGGTGGGATTTGCTGCTGAACAGACCGAGCACCTTGCCGCTGGTGACCTTGGCCAGTTCGCTTTGGGTGGTGACATAGCTGTATCCCTGCGCCTTCATCTCTGCGGTCAGGTCGCGGTTGTCATTGCGACCGCCCTTGTTACTGGCGCTGTAGGGGGTCCAGTGGTTGGCACCACCGCCCATCAGCACATCGACCCCATCCCCAAGCGCCTGGTTGAAACCAGCGCCTCCCGGAACAGCTTGTGCGGCGATGTCATAGGCGGCATCCCGATGGCAGATGTGGGCGTAGGTGGCCGCCGGAGTAGCGTGGGTCAGCTCGGTGGTGGTGACGGCCCCGACCGATTTGCCTGCCGCCTTGGCCAGCTCCAGGATGGTGGGCACCGGCTTGCCGTTGTCGCTGCTGCAATTGTTGACGGTTTTGTTGCCATTGACGTCTTTGCCGGGGGCGACGGCTTTGGTGTCGCTGCTCATGGCGATCACCTCGTTGTTCATCTTGACCCCGGTGGTGTAGGCCGCCATGGAGGGGGCCGAGTCGGTGGTCTGGGCATCGTTGGAGAAGGTCTTGATGCGGGCACTGCGCGGCAGTTTCATCATCTCCAGATTGCCCTCTTCCCCCACCTTGAACAGGCGGGTGGCGGTGAGCACGGTGGGGCCCATGCCATCACCGATAAAGAGAATGACGTTTTTGGCATCACCGGCCTGTGCCTGGGAGGTTGCGCCCAGCGCACTGAACAGGGCGGCGCAGACCAGCGTGTGCTTGATGGATGTGTTCATCTGTTTGCTCATGAAAGTGCTCCTTACAGCTTGGCCGCAGCCTTGATCTTGCCGAACACGGCGGTGTTATCGAGTGAGCCATGGAAGCTGTCAGCCCCCTTGCCGATGGCGCCGAGGAAGACATCTGTGCCGCCGTGGGTCTCGTTGCCGATTTCGCCTACCTTGACCACCACTTCCTGGTGGTAGTCATTGGCGGAGACGGTGGCATCGTCGAGCGGGGCGACGCTGCTGCGCGGGCCATCCACCCGGTTGTAGCCGTTGCCAAAACCTATGATGGTGTAGGGCATGCCCTCGCTATCCTTGCTTGGCTCGCCAGTCTCGTAGTTCTTCACCAGCCCGAGTACGCCGGGGTTGTCGGCGGTGGTCTTGCCAGTGCGCTTGGCATAGCCGTTGAGCACGAGCGTGTGGTCGTGGTCGGCGGTGACCACGACCAGGGTGTTTTTCAGCTCGGGGTCGCTCTTTTTCACCTCGTCGATGGCAGCCTTGATGGCGTTGTCGAAGGCGATGGTGTCCTGCAGCGCCCGCTTGGCGTTGGTGTCGTGCAGGGCGTGGTCGATGCGACCCCCTTCCACCATCAGGAAGTAACCCTTCTCCTTACCCTTGAGCTGCTTGATGGCGGCCAGGGTCATCTGGGCCAGTGACGGCTCGCTGGCAGGGCGGTCCAGGTCATATTTCATGTGACTGGAACCAAACAGTCCCAGCAGCGGCTTGCCCGCATCGGCCTTGTTCAGCTCATCCAGATTGCTGGCAAACTGGTAGCCCTTGGCCTGCATTTCGCTGATGAGGTTGCGGCCATCCTCCCGCTTGCCCTTGTCGGCTATGGGCAGGAAGAAACTGCTGCCGCCACCGAGCACCACATCCAGCCCCTCCTTGAGGGCGCTGTTGTAGCCTTTGCCGCCCGGTACCAGCTGGACGGCGATATCCGCTTCCAGATCCCGGTTGCAGATATGGGCATAGGTAGCCGCCGGGGTGGCGTGGGTTACCCGGGTACTGGTCACCACGCCGGTACCGCGGCCATCGGCTTTGGCCAGCTCCAGCAGGGTGGTCACCGGCTTGCCGGCGCTCTTGCTGCAGTCGCTCTCATAGGTGGCGTCGCCGTCCATGCTGATGACGCCGTTGTTGCTCTTGACCCCGGTCATGTAGGCCGCCATGGAGGGGGCCGAGTCAGTGACCTGGGCATCGTGGGAGAAGGTCTTGATAAAGGCCGTCTCTGGCAGGGTATCGATGGTGAGATCACCCTCTTCGCCGACACCGTAGATGCGGGCCGCCGTCAGGGTGTTGAGGCCCATGCCGTCACCGAGGAAGAAGATGACGTTGGTGGGTTGGGCTGCGGGCTTGGTCGCCACCGTGTCATTGTCTGATTTGCAGCCGGCAGCCAGGGCGGCGCCGATCATCACTGCAAGTCCTGCCATTTTTCTCATTGGGGTTCGCTCCTTGTAAAACCTGAGCGCAGCCTAGAGGGGGCAGATGACACTTTTACTGACTATCGGTGACGGTTGTGTGAAAAAGTGATGAAAATGTTACACTATATCAATGTGTTATCTATCAATTGAACCAGTTGGTCCGGTCGCTTCCGGCAAGGTTGCTCCGCCTCGGCGGTTTGCTGATTTGATGAAGTGATGGCTAGAATGACCTGTCAAAATGTGCCCGCAGCAGGTAAAATGCGCCCCCTTCGTTCGATGCCCGCGGCAGAGCGCCTGTTGTTTCATGCGCCCGCCCGCAGCCCCCACAGAGAGTAACGGATATGTCCATCAACTGGTTCCCCGGTCACATGCACAAGGCCCGCAAAGAGATTGCCGAGGTCATGCCCCAGGTCGATGTGATCATCGAGATGCTCGATGCCCGCATCCCCTTCTCCAGCGAAAACCCGCTGGTGCCCGAGCTGCGTGGTGATACCCCGGTGATCAAGGTGCTGAACAAGGCGGACCTGGCCGATCCGGCGATCACCGATCTGTGGGTGGCGCACATGGAAAAAGAGAAGGGGATCAAGGCGCTGCCGCTGACGCAACAAGAGCCGGAGAAGATCAAGCAACTGCTGACTCTCTGTCACGAGATGCTGCCGGAGCGCAATTTTGAGCTGCGCGGCGTGCGGGCGATGATCATGGGGATCCCCAACGTGGGCAAGTCCACTCTGATCAATACCCTGGCGGGGCGCATCATCGCCCGTACCGGCAACGAGGCGGGGGTGACCAAGTCCCAGCAGCGGATCAAGCTGGATAACAACGTTATCCTGACCGATACCCCGGGTTTTCTCTGGCCCAAGCTCAATCCGCCCTCCTGCGGTTATCGTCTGGCCATCACCGCGGCCATCAAGGACACGGTGTTCGACTATGCCGATATCGCCATGTTCGCCGCCGATTACTTCATCAAGGCCTATCCGGAGCGGATCAAGGCGCGTTACCAGATTGACGAGTTGCCCGAGACCGAGATCGAGCTGCTGGAGATGATCGCCCGCCAGCGGGCGTTTATGCGCAAAGGGGGGCTGGCCGACCTGCACAAGGCGTCCGAGATCCTGATTAACGAGTTCCGCTCCGGCTTGCTTGGCCGCATCTCGCTGGAGACGCCGGAGATGGTGAGCGTCGAGATTGTCGAAGCCGCGGCAGAAGCCGAGCAAAAAGCCAAAGAGAAGGCCGAGCGGGAAGAGGAGCGTCAGGCCCGCGCCCGTCGCAAGTACGCCCGCAAGCGTCAGAAATAGTTATCCTCAGGCGTCCCGAGCTTGCCTGACAACGAGCGAGCTTGTGTGACCGAGATGACGAAACACGAAGAGGCGACCCTAAGGGTCGCCTCTTCTGTTTTATCTGGTGAAGTGCCCGCCCACTTCTGATGGGGGGTCCGCGCTATAAAGCCATGCCATCAGCCAAAACGGTGGTGCGCTGTTTCAAACAGCGACATATGAAGCGGGATCAGCTGTTGCCAGTCGCGGCGATAGCCGCCACCGGGTACAGCGGCGACAGGCAACCCATGCTGGATTGCACAGTCAAATACCATGGCATCGCGCAGGCGAACCCCTTCATCGCTCAGGGATAGATAACCAAGCTCGTCGGCATGATGCACATCGACGCCCGCCTGATAGAGGATGAGATCCGGCGAATAGAGCCGCAGCGCCAGCGATAGCGCCTGTTGCAATGTGGTGAGGTAGGCATCGTCTGTCATGCCGCTTGGCAGTGGAAAGTCGAGGTGAGAGGTGATTTTGTTGTGGGGAAAGTTGTGCTCCCCATGGAGGGAGAGGGTGATGATATCGCGCCGTTCGGCGCACAGGGCCGCACTGCCATCCCCCTGATGCACATCGAGATCGACGATCAGCACCTGTTCACAGTGCCCCTCGTCGAGGCAAGCCTGGGCGGCAATCACCAAATCGTTAAACAGACAAAAACCGCTGCCGTGATCCCGATGGGCGTGGTGGTAGCCACCGGAGATCTGCAAGCCGCAGCCCTGCTCAAGAGCATGGTGGCTGGCGGCAACGGTGGCACCCACCGAGCGCAAGGTGCGCTCCATCAACATGGGTGACCAGGGAAAACCGATCTTGCGGATGGCGCGAGCTTCAAGCTGGCCGCTCAGGGCGGCCGCGACATAATCGGCATCGTGAATACGACAGATTTGCTCCCGGGTAGCGGCGGGCGCTTCGCCGAGGGGGTAACCCTGCACCTGCAGGCGTTCAAACAGCCCTTGATACTTGGCCAGCGGAAAGCGATGGCGCTCGGGTAGCGTCAGGGAGGAGTAGAGGGGGTGATAGAAAATGCGCAACGACATGGTGCCATTCTCCCTGGCAAGGTGGCGCTTTCTATATATGAAATCAGCAGATGAATCCATATATACACTCCCTATATAAAGGGGAAGTGGCAGCGCATAAATCAAGACGCGTCGTGAGTGAGACCGCAGGATATGGAAAAGGGGAGCTTGGCTCCCCTTTCAGTCAATCTCTCAGCCCGGCTTATTGCTGCTGGATAACCCAGATCTGGAAGGCTTTGCGGGTTTCAGCATCTGCCTTGTTGTACCAGTTTTGCAACTGGGTCAGCGCTTCCGGATTGCTTTGAGCCTTGCTGGGGGCAACCTGAACCGGTGCGCTGGCGGCAGCCATCACGGCAGCAGAGGAGACGGCAACCGCTTTGGGCTGGTTGAAGGCTTTACCCATGTTGATCAGCTCTTGCTGATAGTCACGGGTCAGCTGGAAGCCTTCTACTTTCGGCATCACGAACTGTTCGCTGCTTACCTGCTGGCCGCTGACCTTGTCTTTCAGCGCCACTTTCTGATCTTTGACAAACTGCTTGGCTTCGGCTTCGTTGCGGGGTTTTTTATAGTCCAGCACCAGCTGTTGGTTGTCGGCGGCAGTGAAGTTCAGCACCAGCGGCTCGGCGGTGACCAGCTTGATTTCGTTACGGCTGGAGTAGTTGCCTTCAAAGGCGACGACCAACTGGTGTTTGCCGGCAGAGAGGGGGAAGGTGCTGGTTTTGTCGAGCAGCTTGGGGTTGATGGATTGACCATCGATCAGCTGGACGACATACGGGGTGGTCACTTCCAGTTGAGCATCAGCCAGGGCGCTACCGGCCCACAACAGACCAGCCAGCGCCGGTACCAGAACAGTCAGTTTCATTTCATCTCCTTGAACAGTCAGGCGATTGCCCACTGAAAACAGGGGCTCATTTTTACAGGTTTGGCCTACTGCGGCAATGGCTCTTTCTGGTGGTCAACGTTCGTTCCGCTGTCAGTTTTTCTATCAATAATAACCGGCTTATTTATTCGATCCGCCGTGTAAACGGGGGGAGGGCGTCGAGCAGCCCCTTGCCATAACGTTTGGTTAGCAGGCGGCGGTCAAGAATGGTAACCCGTCCCCGATCGGCCTCCTTGCGGATGAGGCGGCCACAGGCCTGGATAAGCTTGCGCGATGCCTCCGGCACTGTCAGTTGCAGGAAGGGGTTCCCCCCTCGTTGCTCCACCCACTCGGCAGTGGCCTCCTCGACCGGTGAGTTGGGTACCGCAAAGGGGAGCTTGGTGATGACCAGATTGGTAAGGTAGTGACCCGGCAGATCCAGCCCCTCCGAGAAGCTGCCGGTACCAAACAGAATGCTGGCCTGACCGCCATCGCACTTTTGTTTGTGCAGGGTGAGCAGGGCATTGCGGGAGGCTTCCCCCTGCACCAGCAGTGACAGCCCCTTGGCTCGCAAGCCAATGGCCACCTCATTCATCTGGCGGTAGGAGGAGAAGAGCACCAGACTCGCCTCCTTGCCCGCCAGAATTCGTGGCAGTACGCTGATGAGTTCGTTGGTAAAGGCTGGCGAGTTGGGTTCGTGCTCCATCTTGGGCAGATAGAGCTCGGCTTTCTGATAGTCAAAGGGGGAGCGCAGGCGCAGATAGCGGGTACCATCGTGCTCCTTGAGCCCCACCTGATGGCGAAAATAACTAAAGGAAGAGAGGGCGGTGAGGGTCGCGGAGACCAGTACGGCACCCAGACATTTCGACCAGAGCCACTCCTCCAGCAGATACCCCACCTCTATCGGTGAGGCGTGCAGCCAGATATCGCCGTCATCGCTCTTGGCCATCCAGCGGGCGAGCGGGGTTTTACCGGTCGGCACATGGCGCCCCAGCATCTCCCAGAGGGCGCAGAAACTCTCCAGCCGTTGCAGATGAAAACCGCTCTCTGCCAGCAGAGGTTCAGCCTCCTTGCGGCGGATCTCGCCATCTTTCAGCGCTTCACCTATGGCCCCTTGCATCCGATCCAGCGCCCGCAGTGCCTTCTTGCTCGACTCCTTGAGATTCTCTGCCAGCCTGGGCAGGGGATCCGGCAATACCCCTTCGGCGAAGCGGTAGTGGGGTTCCGTGCCAAACAGCCGATCGTTGGCGCTGAGCCACTGCTCGACCGCCTTCAGATCGGGCTGGATGGAGGCCAGTGCATCCTGCAGTTTGAGTTGGGGGTCGAGCAGGCTCTCCTTATTAAGCGTCCGCGCCAGCTTGCCTGCACTTTGTACCAGCTTCTCCAGCCAGCGACGCGAGCCTTTGACGCTGGCCGACGCCGCGCCGTGATCCCGGGCGATGGTGGGCAGGTGATGGGCCTCATCCAGCACATAGATGCACTCATCAGGGGGCGGCAGAATGATGCCGCCGCCCATGGTGAGATCGGAGAGCAGCAGTGCATGGTTGACGACCAGCACATCGGCGCTCTCCATGTCGTTGCGGGCGCGATGAAAGGGGCAGTGCTGGTGATGGCTCAGCGCCTTGTTGCAGGTGTGGCGGTCTGCGGCGATGCGATCCCAGCAAGTGTCAGGAATGGGCTCCGGCCAGTTGTCCCGATCCCCGTCCCACTTGCCATTGGTGTAGGCCTGCCACAGAGCCTGGTAGCGATCTTTATCGCTGTCAGATGGTTTGGATTTGCTCAGACTGCCAAAGTCGAGCTCGAAGTTGGCCATCTCGGCACCACTGGCTGCCTGCTCCAGCAGATGCTCGCAGCAGTAGCGCTGACGCCCCTTGACCAGCATAAAGCGAAACGGCAGCTCGCTATGGCGGTGGTAAAACGGGAGGTCTTTGTGGATCAGCTGCTCTTGCAGGGCCACGGTGGCGGTAGAGATCACCAGCTTCTTCTGGGTGAGCCTTGCCACCGGAATGGCACCTTGCGCATAGGAGAGAGATTTGCCGATACCGGTTCCTGCTTCGGCAACCAGAATACGGCGCTGTTTGTCGTACTCGCCGGTCAGGGTTTTGGCTATCTCTGCCACCAGAAAGTTCTGCTCTTTGCGCGGCACAAAACCGGGTAATCCATCCGAAATCTGGCGATAGGTTTGACGAATGGTGGCTTTAAGGCGAGTAGAGAGCATGAAGAGAAGGCCAGTTAGGGGTTAATCGAAGAACAAGGATACCCGCAACCCCTCGGTGAGGTCGAGGCAACAGCCATTATCACGGCAGTTTTACGCTGATCAGACCACTTTGGTTGTTTATCAGGTAGTTAGCGTCATTTGCATGCAAAACAGACTATTTGAGTCCAAATAATCAGCAGGATTCATTGTAAACGTTTTCCTTTTGCCTTGCCGTCAGGTGAGACTTGGCTCACATTTTTGCCTCCATGACTATGGTTTCCGTAAAAAGTTCCAAGTTTTTTCATTGCGGTTCAAAAAATCCGGTGCTAGTCTCGGCGGCATAGTGATGCAAAGAACATCGCTAACACAGGGAATAACAACAACTTAGTGTTTAATTACAGTAGGCATTGGAAACTATGAAAAAGACAATTCTGGCTATTGCTATTCCGGCTCTGTTTGCATCCGCCGCTAACGCAGCAGTGATCTATGACAAAGACGGTACCACTTTCGACGTATACGGCCGTGTACAAGCTAACTACTACGGTGAACACGATGATACCGACGGCGAGCTGATTGGCTCCTCCCGTCTGGGTTGGTCCGGTAAAGTTGCTCTGAACAACACCTGGTCCGGTATTGCCAAGACCGAGTGGCAAGTAGCTGCTGAAAACTCTGACAAGGGCAGCGACGGTAAGTCTAGCAAGTTCGATGCTCGTCATATCTATGCAGGTTTTGACGGCACCCAGTACGGTAAAATCATCTTTGGTCAGACCGACACCGCTTTCTACGACGTGCTGGAGCCGACCGATATTTTCAACGAATGGGGTGACGCAGGTAACTTCTATGACGGTCGTCAAGAAGGCCAGGTTATCTACTCCAACACCTTTGGTGGTTTCAAAGGCAAGGTTTCCTACCAGACCAACGACGACGTAGCTGTCAAGATCACCGACGTAGGTCAGAAAGTTAAAGAAGATGCCATCTTCGGTTCCGATGTTAAGCGTAAGAAAGCCTATGCAGCTGCCGCTGGTTACGACTTCGACTTCGGCCTGGGCTTCAATGCCGGTTATGCCTACTCTGATCTGCAGAACAAAGTTAACGGCAACACTGGTAAGAAAGACGAGTGGGCTGTTGGCGCGCACTACGCTATCAATGGTTTCTACTTTGCTGGTGTTTACACCGAAAGCCAAGTTAAGAACAAGAGCCTGGGTATGAAAGATGACGGCCGTGGCTACGAGCTGGCTGCATCTTACAACGTAGACGCCTGGACCTTCCTGGCTGGCTACAACTTCAAAGAAGGCAAGGCCAACGCTCAAGCTGCCGGTTCTACTTACAAGGATCTGGTTGACGAAACTCTGCTGGGTGTTCAGTACGCCTTCACTCCGAAGCTGAAAGCTTACACCGAGTACAAGATCCAGGGTATCGAGAAGCATGACGACGAGTGGACTGTTGCTCTGCAGTACAACTTCTAATAAGTTGCACATGAGTAATATCCAGGCTTGAGTCTTTGACCAGGCTACGAATGGCCGAGATAATTTCTCGGCCATTTTCTTTTTTGGCGACAACGTATTGGCGCCATGATAAATCGCTGGATTGCTGTGTTAAGTGAGCTTTGGCAAACCATCTGTCTCGGTTAATCTCTCCTGCTTCCTGCTTCCTGCTTCCTGCTTCCTGCTTCCTGCTTCCTGCTTCCTGCTTCCTGCTTCCTGCTTCCTGCTTATCTCTTTGATGGGAGGCACTGTTCTCCTTTGCGTCGTACAGCCTTGCTCGCAGCCGTTTGGTTTGACCGTTAGAATCTGGCAGCCCTTGCAAGGGGCGGTGCTATTTGCGCGGATTGCGTGGATATTGAGGAGGCATACTTGCTGGATGTGAGGCAGCGCCAGATGAGGGCATTGAGGCCAGTCAGCGGTGGGGCTCGACGTAAGGCCGAGCGTGACTGACGTCAGTGTTTAAATATGTAACAAATAAAATGGGAAGATGCCCAGGCATCTTCCCATTCTGGCGATATGAGGTAGCTGCTTTTGCAGGATCAGCCGTGTTGGCGGCGGTCGTTGGCCTGTGCCAGCAGCATGCGGCTTTCACGCAGGAACTGGTCGGCATGCTCGCCGAAGAAACCGGAGACTTGCGAGAAGGCCTCGATGAAACCGTCCCTGTCCCCCCGCTCCAAGAGCCCCAGCGCTTCGCCGAAGTTTTGGTAGTAGCGGCGGATCATCGCCAGATTCTGCGGTGACGACAAAATAATGTCGGCATAGAGGTGGGGATCCTGGGCAAACAGTCGCCCCACCATGGCGAGCTCCAGCCGGTAGATGGGGGAGCTCAAACTCAGCAGGCGATCCAGATTGGCTTGCTCCCGTGAGAGGTGCCAGCCATAGGCAAAGGTGGCGAAGTGGCGCAGCGCCTGAATGAGGGTCATCGCCTCATCGTGGGCCTTGGCTTCCACCTGTTGCAAGCGGGCGCCCCAGATGGTCATCTGATCCAGCAGCCATTGGCTGGCGGCGGGGTCACGACCTTGGCAGCAGACGATCACCTGCTTGGCGAGGCTCGCCACATCTGGCCCGAACATGGGGTGCAGTCCCAGTACCGGGCCTTGGTGCACCGCCAGCATATGTTCGAGCGGCGCCGCCTTCACGCTGGTGACATCCACCAACAGGCAGTGGGGGGGCAGGTTACCGAGGCGGTCGATGATCTGGCAGGTGATATCGATGGGCACCGCCACCATCACCAGACCGGCTCCGGCGAGGATCTCGTCAGCGCGGGGCCAGTCGGCTTGTTCCAGCGTCTCGACCCGATAGCCAGAGAGACCGAACATATGACCGAACAGCCGACCAAGCTGGCCCTGACCACCGATGATGACCACCTTGCCAAGATCCGGCTTTATGCATTTGAAGCCGGTATCTTTCTCGCTGGCATACGATTCACGCATCACCCGGCGCAGCACGTCTTCGATGAGATCGCCGGGCACCCCCAACTGCTCGGCCTCGGCACGACGGCGGGCCAGCATGCTCGCTTCCCGATCCGGTGCATAGATGGGTAGGCCGTGGCGGCTCTTTACCTCACCCACTTCTCCCACCAGGGCCAGACGGGCGGCCAGCAGAGCGATCAGCTGCTTGTCCACCTCATCTATCTTGTCCCTGAGTACATTCAACTCTTCAGCCATATCCAGTCCCTGCTGGCGCCGCGAGTGGCGGCGCCCTGAAATTCAAGATGCAACAAGGTATCACGGCGTGAGCGGCTTGATGCCACCAGCGGTGATACCTCGATTGTTCAATAGGTTACGACAAGATACCACGGCTTACCGCGCAGTTCTGCCCTTGAGAGGGTCAGCCAGCTGGTTGTTGCAGCGGGCCAGCAGGGTGGCGGTGGTGTCCCAGTCGATGCAGGCATCGGTGATGGAGACCCCGTAGCGCATCTGCTGCTTGGGCTGCTCGCTGGACTGGTTACCCTCAAACAGGTTGGATTCGAGCATCACCCCGATGATGGAGCGGTTGCCCTCCTGGATCTGGTGGATGACGTTGTCGGCCACCTTGGGCTGCAAACGGTGATCCTTGCTGGAGTTGCCGTGGCTGCAATCCACCACAAGGCTCGGCAGCAGGCCCGCTTTCTCCAGCGCCTCTTCCGCCAGTGACACGTTGACCGAGTCGTAGTTGGGATGTTTGCCGCCGCGCAGGATCACGTGGCCATCCGGGTTGCCCTGGGTCTGCAGCAGCGCAACCTGGCCCTGCTGGTTGATCCCCATAAAGGCGTGAGGGGAGGAGGCCGCCTGCAGCGCATTGATGGCAGTCCCCAGGTTGCCGTCGGTGCCGTTCTTGAAGCCGACCGGCATGGAGAGGCCGGACGCCATCTCCCTGTGGGTCTGGGATTCGGTGGTGCGGGCGCCGATGGCTGACCAGGAGAAGAGCTCGGCCAGGTATTGCGGGCTGATGGGGTCGAGCGCTTCGGTGGCCAGCGGCAACTCCAGCTCCGCCAGCCAGCAGAGCAGCTCGCGGGCACGATGCAGCCCCAGCTCCACATCGAAGGTGCCATCCAGATTGGGGTCGTTGATAAAGCCTTTCCAGCCGACTGTGGTGCGCGGCTTCTCAAAGTAGACCCGCATGACAATGTAGAGAGAGTCCTGATAGGCATCATGCAGCGCTTTGAGTCTGGTTGCGTACTCTTTGGCGGCGTCCATGTCGTGGATGGAGCAGGGACCACAGATCACCAGCAGCCGGTGATCGCGACGGTGAATGATGTCGGCGATGGTATTGCGGGCCCCTTGCACGAATGCCAGCGCCTTGTCGGAGATAGGTAACTTCTCCTTCAGCTGGGCAGGCGTGATCATCACTTGTTCGGACTGGATATGGATGTTGTTCAGGGGGTCTCTTTGCATGATTTCATTCTCTCTACTGTATTAAGCCAAAAGCGACTGTACCGATATATTTACGTTGGTACCTGCTTTGTTACGCAACCGCCCTCACCTTACCAAGGAAAAACAAACAATCAAGTGAAACTAGCGGGTTTAAGCTAAAAAGTCAGATAAAGGAGCTGCTATATAGCGCAAACAGGAATAATACAGAGAGTTTTTCGGAGGAGTAATGGTTATTCTGTAATGCAACGTTTACGACTTGAGGCGTCAAGGCTGCATTATCCAGCTGTTCGACCACATTAAATGTCATCTCTGCAGCACAGCTACGCGATGGCAATGATGGTGTGAGGTGGCTATCTGGTAAGCCATAGAAAGAGGGAGCCATAATGGCTCCCTTTGCGGTAGGAAGGGGCATCCCGTCTGGCTGCGGATCAGCGCTTCTGTTTACCCTGCAGCTCTTTGTTCAGGCGGGTGAGCATCCCCTGGGTGACCAGCACTATGCCCTGCTCGGAGCGGTGGAAGCGGCGCGCATCTTCGTCGGCGTTTTCACCTATCACTGTGCCTTCCGGCAGTTTGCACCCCTTGTCGATCACCACCCGGCGCAGTCGGCAACCGGCACCTATCTCCACACCCGGGAAGATAACGGCCTGATCCAGGGTGCAGAAGGAGTCGACCCGCACATTGGTAAAGAGCACCGAACTCAGGATGAAAGAGCCACTGACGATGGTGCCTCCGGCAAACATGGAGTTGATGGTCATGCCGTGTTGGCCGTTTCTGTCCTGCACGAATTTGGCGGGAGGGGTCATGTTCTGGCTGGTCCAGATGGGCCAGTCCTGATCGTAGATATCGAGCTCAGGCGTGACGGAGGCGAGATCCATGTTGGCTTCCCAGAAGGAGTCCACGGTACCCACATCGCGCCAGTAGGGGCGGCGATCCGGACAGCAGCCGACACAGGACATGCCAAACGGGTGAGCGAATGCGGTGCCCTCTTTCACCACGCGGGGGATCACGTCCATGCCGAAATCGTGATGGGACTGCTCGTTGGCAATGTCCTCTTCCAGCAACTGATAGAGATACTCTGCATCGAAGATATAGACGCCCATTGAGGCCAGCGCGGTGTCGGCCTTGCCCGGCATGGCGGGCGGGTTGGCAGGCTTTTCGACGAAGGCATTGATCTTGCGATCATCATCCACCGCCATTACCCCGAAGGCGCTTGCTTCACTGCGTGGCACCTCGATGCAGGCAACGGTCACCTTGGCGCCCATATTGACGTGGTCGAGCAGCATGGCGGCGTAATCCATCTTGTAGATGTGATCGCCTGCCAGCACCACCACATATTTGGGAGCGTGATCGCGGATGATATCCAGATTCTGGTAGACCGCATCGGCGGTACCCCGATACCAGTTCACCTCATCCACCCGCTGCTGGGCAGGGAGCAGATCGATAAACTCGTTCATCTGGTAGCGCAGGAAAGACCAGCCGGACTGGAGATGGCGCAACAGGCTGTGGGATTTGTACTGGGTCACGACACCGACCCGGCGAATGCCGGAGTTGATGCAGTTGGAGAGCACGAAATCGATGATGCGGAATTTGCCGCCGAAATGAACGGCAGGTTTTGCACGGTTGTCGGTTAACTGTTTGAGGCGACTACCCCGCCCTCCTGCGAGTACCAAAGCCATGGTCTCGTTCAGCAACTGTCTGGATTTTGCTGTATTGGCAGGTTGTAACAACATCTCATATCCCTTTGTAGATAAATCACCACAATGTTGCCTCCTTTGAGCCCTCAAGAAAGTGCTTTCAGTCACATTTTATGGTTTCTGACGTAATAAAATGACCTTTTTGTTATTAAAAATGACGGGTTGATCCGTCATTGCTTTCAATATGGTCAGTTGTCAATTGAAGCGAGCCGAGCAACAAAAGGGGCGGCGAGAGACCGAGAGGAGGGATGGAAAAAGCCCCTGCCAATGGTTGGCAGGGGCCCGGTTCGTTGAGACCCGGTAAGCCGGGCCTGATTAACAAGGTTCAGGCCGCGTTGGCCAGTGGCTCCTCGCTCTTCTTCTGGTAGGCCTGCGGGGTGAGCCCAAGCAGCTCCTGCACGGTCGAGGCGACGGTAATGGAGGAGACGGTGCCCACCAGGATCCCGGCAAACAGGGTGAAGGAGAAGCCGTAGAGGGCGTCACCGCCAAACAGCAACAGAGCGCCCACGGTAAACAGGGTGGTGCCCGAGGTGATCATGGTGCGACTGAAGGTCGCCTTGATGGCCACATCGGAGCATTCGTGGATGCCCATCTGGGTACGCGAGCTCAGCAGATCCCGCAGCCTGTCCGAGATGACGATGCTGTCGTTGAGGGAGTAGCCGATCACCGCCATCAAACCGGCGATGATGTTCAGATCGAATTCGATCTGAAAGAGTGACAGCAGCCCCAGCGCTACGATGGCGTCATGCACTACCGAGAGCAGAATGCCGATGGCCTGACGCCACTCGAAGCGAAACGCCAGATAGGCCGACATCGCCAGCGAAGCGACCAGCACGGCCAGCATCCCCTGCTGGAACAGTTCGGCACCCACCTGAGGGCCGACGATGGTGGTGCGCAGCAACTCGACCGGCATCCCCAGCTGTTGGGTCAGCATGGTGGCGAGATCTGCCGCGGGCCAGGGCAGTTCGTGGGGGGGCAGCTTGATCAGCCACTCGCCGGGAATACCGGCCGAGCTCAGCTCAACGGCTCCCGCCAGCGGGGAGACCAGCATGGCATTGAGCTCATGGGCCTCTTTCAGGGTCTGGATATGAAACTCCAGCAGGATCCCGCCGGTAAAATCGAGCCCCAGTGTCAGACCGTTCACCAGCAAGATGGCGACGCTGGCCACGGTCAGCAGGATGGAAGCCCACAGGCCGATATAACGCCAACGGGTCAGCCCCATGGCAACGATCATTCTCAACATAATTCTCTCCTTGGCCAGCCAGCATCAGGCTGTTGGCCCATCACGACGTGCCGTGACACGCCGGGAAATAGTGTTCTGCTTTGGCCGCTCCGGTCATATCCATGGCCGATGGCGCAGCCAAAGCCGCTCATCAGAGGGACTGCTGTCCCGTTACACCTTCAGCGTGCGCTCGCTGCTGCGTCCCCAGAGGGGGTTGATGATGGCGCGCGTCCCCCAGATCCCGGTGATCATGCTGGAGAGCAGACCCAGAATGAGGGTGATGGAGAAGCCCTGCAGCGGCCCGGAGCCGATGGAGTAGAGCACCACAGCACAGATGAGCGTAGTGATGTTGGCATCGAAAATGGTGTGGAAGGCCGAGCGATAGCCAAAATCGATGGCGTTGGCCAGTGAACCACCCTCTCGCAGACGGTCCCTGATCCGCTCGAAGATCAGCACATGGGTATCCACCGCCATGCCCACCGTCAGCACCAGACCGGCGATCCCCGGCAGGGTCAGCACGGCGCCCGGCAGCACCGCCAGCATGCCGACCTGCATCAACAGGTTGGCGACCAGCGCCGTGATGGCAACCCAGCCGAATTTGCGGTACCAGGCCATCATGAACAGCATCATGCCCGCCATGCCGAAGGCCAGCGCGGTGAAGCCTGCCTCGATATTCTGCATCCCCAGCGTCGGGCCAATACTGCGTTCTTCCAGGATCTTGAGAGGGGCGGTGAGGGCGCCGGCACGCAGCAGCATGGCCAGCTCTTGCGCCTCCGGCAGACTGCCAATGCCGGTGATGCGGAACTGGTTGCCAAGGGCGGTCTGGATGGTGGCGACGTTGATCACCTCGCTCTGGGCGCGCAGTTTGCCCTGAGCGTTGGTCTTGTACTCGGTGAAAACGGTCGCCATCGGCTTGCCCACATGCTGGCGGCTGAACTGGTTCATCTTGCTGCCACCCAGGGTGTCGAGCACGATATTGACCTGGGGTTGACCCATTTCGCCCATGTTGGCGCGGGCATCGACGATGTGCTCGCCGGTCAGCACCGGCTTGCGTGCCATGCCGACGGCCTGACCGTTGCGATCGGCGATATAGAAGTGGCTGTCGGCTTTGGCCTCGTAGAAGGCCAGCGAGGCGGTGGCGCCGATCACCTCTTTCGCCTGTTTGGGGTTGTGTACCCCGGGCAGTTCGATACGGATGCCATCCTGCCCCTGACGCACCACCGAGGCTTCGACAATGCCGAGCTCGTTGATCCGTTTTTTCAGGATCGACAGGTTCTGGGTCACGGCGTTGTTGACCAGCAGGGTACGCTCCGCCTCGCTCAGCACCAGTTTCAGATCATTGCCGGAGCGGGTCAGCTTCCACTGATCCTGACGGGTACCGGCACTCTCTTTGATGATAGAGAGCCAGCTCTCCTGTTCGGCCACCTCCGGCAGGGTGACGGCTACGGCGCCCTGTGCGCTGCGCGTGACGCTGGCGCCGCGCAGATTGGCTTCACGGAAACGGGTGCGCAGGGTGTCGACCAGATTCTTGGTCTGATTGTCGATGACAAAGTCCACGTCCACCCCGATAAGCAGCTGGGAGCCGCCACGCAGGTCGAGCCCCAGCTTGATGGGATCGGCGCCGAGGCGAGTGATCCAAGCCGGCGCGTTGGAGTGAAACTCCAGGGTCAGGGCGGCACTGTCGACCCCTTGCAGCTCCAGCAACTGCTTGGCGCGCTGCTGATCGCCCTGACTGGCAAAGACCAGCTCGACCCGCTCAGGTTGCTCAAGGACCTTGAGCGGGGTCAGGTGCTTGTCGCTCAGCAGCATCTGTTGCTGGGGGGTCAGGCGCTGCTGTCCGTGCAGGCCGAGGGAGGGCTGCTCACCAAAAAAGGTGGGCAGGGAGTAAAAGGTAAAGGTCAACAGCATCAACAGCAGCAGTGCGTACTGCCACTTGCTCATGCGGTTGAGAACGGTGCGATTGCTCTTTCTCATGGCAAACAAGCCTCTGTCAGGAGAATGGTGCCTAGGCCGATAGCAACAAGGCTCGGCAAGGCGCAAAAAATGGGATGCATCAGATGCGGATCAGGCAGCCGCCGGATCCGTCAGGAAGAGGAGATGAGCAAACACTGGATGTGCCATCCCCTCCGGGGTCAGGCGCTCAGATAGCTCTGGGTGAAGCGATATTGCAGATGTTGGCGCTGTAGATGGCGCCGGTGGATCGCACCGAAGCGATCGCGAAAACTCTGTTTGTGATAGAGCTCGGGGGCCAGCATCAGCCAGCCGAGCAGCAACAGCAGGATGGCCTGGGCCGACCAGCTCTGGATCAGCTCGTAGACCACACTCTTGGGCTGGTTGTCACTGCGCAGGGATTGTTCGAGACGCAGCAGGTGATTCTGATGGCTGCCGACAAACTTGATGATGCCATCATCGCTGTCGCTAAGCTGATTGAACACCTGAGTCTGCTGCTGTTCACTCTGGGGAGATGCGGGTAGCAACGGGCCTTCCATTCGGGCGATGGAACAAAGCAGGGTGAGGGCGATAACCAGAGTTACCAGCACCAGTTTTACTTTGTCGATAAGGCGCAAAAAGTTAATTCCCGATAAATAGAAAGGGCAAATTACCATAAGCGCCCGGTTTGAACAAGGTTGCCCCGGGCGCATGGCACCATTCGATGCCGCTCGTCAGCTGCCGCTCATCTGCTTGAAGTCGCGGGCGTAGCCCTTGAGCAGGGAGTAGAGATGGGCCCGCTGGGAGATATCCAGCGACTGGCTCATGGCGCTCAGCCAGTTGACGGTACGCTGGCGTGACTGCTCGGTATAGCCGGTAAAGCGGCCATCCATCAGCCCATCCCCCTCGGCCAGCAGGTCAGTCAGCTCGCGGGTAAAGTCGGGACTCTGGCGCTGCTTCATCAGCCTGTCCAGCTCCTGGGTCCAGGACTCCTGAAACTCGAGCCAGGGGGGCATCAGCTCGTATTGCCATTCGGCCCACTGGGCCACCAGTGGCGCCTGTGCCGGTTTCACCTCGCCAATCCAGAACTCGAGCCGCTTGTTCATCTTGTCGCGAAACTCCGCCAGCATCTGCTCTTTGGGCTCAGTGGCAAAGTCCTTTTGCCGCTCCTGTTGCCGCTTGATCCGATCGGTCATAAAGCTGGCCACCTGCTCGTCGGTCAGGGTGCGCGCCAGCCTGACCGCACGGGGGATGGTGTTTTCCAGTGTGCGGGTCAGGCTCTGCTGCACCGCATCGAGGTTGGTCGAGATCTGCTCCGGCGTCATGGGGCTGGCCACTGCCTTGGCCAGCGCGTCGAGATCCTTGGCGTAGCGCGGCAGCTCGTGCTGGCGATGCCAGGCCATCAGCCCCTTCACTTCGCGGCTGAGCAGATCCTTCTGCGAATAGGAGAGGGCAAAGTAGTCATCCAGCTGCCAGATGATGGCGGTATCGAGCCAGTAGTAGATCACCCGGGTGGAGCAGCCGGTCAGCAGCAGGCCGATCAGCAGCAGACCCCAGGTTTTCGGCTTGTGCCAGCGCACCTTGTTTATCATCTGTTACTCCAGTCGTTGCCGGTTGATGGCGATCAGGGTGTCATAGTCGAGTGAGGGCTGTTGCTCTGCCATCAGCAGGGCCCAGAGCAGGCCGATATAGTCGACCCAGGGTAAAAATGCCTCGCTCTGAAAATCGGGCCACTGGTGGCGCGGCACAGCCTGCAGATAGTGCGCTTCCAGCTCGTCGCGCCGCTCGGCGGGCCACTCATGGGTGCGCTGGATGCTGGCGAGCTCAAAGCCGGGGTGACCTGCCGCGCCATACTCCCAGTCGATGACCCAGGGTTTGCTTCCCAACAAGTTAGCCGGATTGAGATCATGGTGGCAAGGGCGCCAGCAATCATTTGGCTCACTGCTGGCGAGCAAGCTCCGCTCCAGGGCGGGCAGCCAGGAGGGAATGCGGGCCAGTCGGGCGCGATAGCCCGCGGCGTGGGCCCGTACTGCCATCACCACCGCAGGCAGCGGCAGGCAATGGAGCTTGCGCAGCACCTCTGCCAGCAGACGGGGCTGATCGACTGCCGGTGGCGCTGCGTGTACCCAGTTTGGCTCATCGCACCATTCGAGCAGCATCAGACCGCTGGCGGGATCGCCATAGTGGCAAGACAGTGCCAACCCTTCGCCCATCGCCCCCTGATAAAGCTGCCACTCGGTGGGACGGTCGATACCAAGGCGCACCGGGTCGGAGTGGCCCTGACGCAAAAAGTAACTGCGCCCCGAGGGGAGGCGCAGTCGATAGTTGCAGTTGGTCAGGCCTAACCCGAGTGGTTCCAGCAGCCCCTCCCGCCAGGGGGCGGGCAGGCTGGCCAGTAGCGGATCACAGTTGCCTGTCACCAGGAGCCTGTTACCAGCCAAAGGTGGATTTCTTCGCCTGTTTGCGGATCTCTTTCTGATCGGCCCACAGCAGTTCGCCGTTTTGCAGATCCATCAGGTTCATGGTCATCTGGTAGTAGACATCCTTCACCTTGCCATTGTCTTTGACGATGCTGGCGAGGTTGCCATAGACCATGTAGCGGGCACCGGTCTGCTTGCCCAGACGCACCATGGAGGCAGGATCCACCATGCCGCTGCTCTGCTGGTATTCGAGCTGTTGCTTGACGGCGGCCACCTTGCTCATGTCGACGAAGCGGAACTTGCCGGCCCGCAGCAACTTGGTGCGGATGGTATCGGTGATGGCTTCGGTATCGATGTGCTCGGAGGTCTTGTTGCGGATAGAGTCCATAAACATCACCGGACGACCGCCAGCGGTGATCTCGCTGGTGGCGGGGGAGGCGAGCATGGAGTCCGCCATCTTGTCGGCGATGGCCTGCAGGTCGCTTGAGCCGTAATCGACGGTGACGGTTTCGGTTTCAGTGGGATCGCCATAGCTGACGGTGGTGCTGGAGCAGCCGCCCAAGAGCAATGCAGAGGTCAATATCAGCAGGGCATGATTCATTTTCATCAGTAGGATTCCTCAATCACTTCGCGTACGTAAATCCGGTAACCCTGCGCCGCCGGGCTGGGCGCCAGGGCCGAGAGGGTGCGGGTCTGATAGCCATGCAGCTTGATGGGAGTCCAGCCGCGGCCATCGCTGGCGACCTCCTGACCGGCCTCATCATACCAATAGAAGAGATATTGCAGCTTGTTATCGCCGCGCTGGGTGCTGGCGGCGGCCACATTGACCTGCAGCAGGCCATTTTGCTGGCGGCGGCTCAGCTCGGTCAGGGTGACGTTGACGTTTTGATGCTGCTCCGCCACCGCTACGGCGCCCGGTGCCCCATAGAGCGCCACGCCGGAGGTGTTGGTGGCGCAGCCGGTCAGCAGCAGCGCGAGCCCGAGGGCCAACCCGTATGCTTTCATCTTGCTCTCCTTAATCGGGGTGAGTGGGGCCGCGTGTGAGCCTGCCCGGTTAATTGTCTTGCTCATCTCTCTTCGCCATCTGCTCAGAGCGGCATCACCCGGGTGGTCAGACCGGCGCCGAGGCGCTGTACCCAGACCAGGGTGGTGCGTCCCTTGTGGATGGTGAGCGGCAATTGCCGCTGCGCCGCCCCTGCGCTCAGGGTGAGGTTGATGTCACCTGCCAGCACCATCCCCTGCCAGCTCGATGCCTGCGCTGGCAGCGTCAGCCAGCTGCGGGTATCGGCCCGCTCCGAGAGGGCGTTGAAGATCCCCACCAGAATATTGCCCACATCGCCCCCCTCTTTGGCGGCGGTGCGGCGCATCTGCTCCTTGGCCACCAGTCGCAGCGCCTGGCGGGTCAGCATGCCGGGCAGCCGCTCCTGCAGATCTTTGGCGGCCAGCGCTTCCAGCCTGACCAGCTCGCTGGTCTGCCAGGCCCGCTTGCCGACCTCCACCGTCAGCGGGCCGGTGTCGCTGGCCCGATTATCGTAATAGGGGATGGCGACGGTAAAGGTGCGAAAATCACCGCGGGAGGTGGAGATGGGGAGCGGCAGGAACAGTTCGCGCCGTGCCGGGATCAAACCATCTTCAAACAGCACCACCAGTTGGCCTTGATCTTTTGCAAGCGGCGGTGCTTTGCGGCCTATCTTTTTCTCGGTCTCGCGGATCTCGTCCGGTGAGCCACGCAGCCGCGCCAGACGCAGCAAGGCATCTTGCAGGCTGCGGTTGTCCGGCGCTATCTGGTAGCCACGCTGATAGTCGACCCAGGCATCGTTGAGATCCCCGGCCGCCTCATAGAGCACGGCGGAAAAATAGAAGGTGTAGGCGTTCTGAAAACCGTTTTTGACCTTGCCGATCAACCGGTCGAGATCCGGTGCGCCGCGCGACATCAGTTGGCGCATCTCGCCTTCTGCTTCGGCCTCTTCGCTCTCATCCTTCGCCTTGCGCACCTCATCGGCTCGCCGTTTCAGGGCCTGCTCCTGCACCTGATTGGCCCGGCGCACCTCCACCAGGGCACCATCGGCATCACCCCGTTGCAGGTAGTTGAGGGCCAGATAGTGGTGCAGCATGGTGCGTTCGTAATCGGGAGTACGATAGGCCATCGACTGATCGTTGGTGAGCAGACTGCCCACCTGATCCAGACCGTGGCTCAGCCGGTATTCGGCCTGATTGTCTTCCCACTGAAGGCGGCTGTCGGCGGCGGTGAACGCCAGCTTGCTGCCCGCATCCTGACCCGCCAGCCAGGCAATGCGCCCCTGTTCGAGCCGATCCAGCACAAAGGTGTCATCCCCAAGGGTGGAGTCGCGCACCTCGGGCAGCGCCTCGGCGGCATGGCCCAACAGCAGTTGGTTGCGCAGGGGCACCATCTGATCGGAGTAGGAGACAAACATATCCTGCCAGCGGGAGGCGCAGCCTCCCAGCAACAGCAGGGCGCCGCAGAGCAACAGGGCGCTGCGGCAGGTTGAGGCGTGGCGATTCATTACAGGCTGAGCAGCGGTCCCAGCGGCTGGCCACCGACCAGATGCATGTGGATGTGGTAGACCTCCTGCCCGCCGTGGCGGTTGCAGTTCATGATGAGGCGGTAGCCATCTTCGGCGATGCCAGCCTCGGCGGCCAGTTTGCGGGCCACGGTGAACATCCGGCCAAGGGCCAGTTCATGTTCGGCTTCCACGTCATTGACGGTGGGGATCAGTACATTGGGGATGATCAGAATATGGGTTTTGGCCTTGGGCTGGATATCCCGGAATGCGGTGACCAGATCGTCTTGATAAAGGATGTCGGCGGGGATCTCTTTACGGATGATTTTGCTGAAAATGGTTTCTTGCGCCATGGCTAACTCCCTTATATGAAACAGAAAATTGAACTAGAACCCCAAGCGGCTCCCGAAAGGGGGGCGAGCAGCACGCCAAGTGTGACACAAGCCGACATTTGACACAGCTGATGTCCCATTCCCTTCAGTTATTGTTAAAAATACCGATAGCCAGAGGGACGTCATCTGTAGCGCCTGTTCAGGGTGGTCTGCAGGGTATCAAAAGGACGGGGTACTCAGGCAAGGGACTTTTGCATATACAGCGGGACAATAATGAAACAAACAATGTCGGATCTCTCCATCTTGCAGCGAGTCTACCTTGGCTTCGCGATCCTGGTGGCCGTGATGGTGGCCAGTTCACTGCTCACATTTCGTAGTCAGGAGACCCTGGGGAACGCACTGGAGCAGGTGACCCAGCAGTCTATGCCGCTGGTGATTGCCAGCAGCCAGACCCAGATCACCCTGCTCAGCGCCAACAAGTGGCTGGGGGATGTGCTCACCGAGCAGGACCCCAAACAGCTGCCAGCCGAAGTGGCCGAACTGAAACAGGCCAAGGCTGCGGTGGGCAAGAGCCTTGACGTCTTGCGCCAGCAGGTGGCCCACCACCCCGAACTGCAAGGGGAGATGAGCAGCCTCAGCCAGCAGGTCGACAGCTACCTGCAACTGACCGATACCCTGCCCGGCGAACACGAGGCGCTGCTCACCCGGCTGCACAAGGTCAATCTGGCCAAGGGGCAGTTTCAGGTCAGTCTGCCCCAGTTCAAGAAAAGTCTGGGTGACATGATGGTCACCATCGACGACAGCTTTATCAAGATGCTCTCCGAGACCCTGACCACCAAGCTCTCCGCCATCGAACTCTCCACCATGGACGCCCTCAACCAGACCATTCCGGCTCCCATCGAAGGGGCGCTCAAGCGCAACAAGATGCAGATCGAGGGGTTCAACAGCACCATCAAGGATCTGCAGGGGGAGCTGAAGAACTTCGAGAACGACATGGGCCACTATGTTCACGGCTTCGTGCGCGACACCACCGCAAGCGAAGGCGTGCTCTCCCAGTATCTGGCGCTGATGAAGCAGCAGGAACAGATGCGGGAGAAGAGCAAGCAGGCCAGCGCCCTGATCGTCGAGATCCAGAACCGACTAGAGCGGATCACCGGCCAGAGTCAGCAGCTGATGAGTCAGAGCATTCAGCACGCCAAAGCCACACAGAGCCAGAGCACCCTGACCCAGGGAACCAGCATCGTAGTCGCCATCCTGATCGCCATGCTGGTGGCTTATACCCTGGGCAAGGCCATTCGCCGTCCGCTCAGGGAGTTGCTGCGGGTGCTGACCGAAGTGACCCAGGGCGACATGACCCAGCGCATCGGTTTTCAGAGCAAGAACGAATTTGGCCAGCTGGGCAGCCAGATCAACCTGCTGATTGCCCAGATGGGGGAGGTGCTGGCGCAGCTTTCACAAGCGTCGGCCCAGCTTAACGATGCCGCCCACGGCAATCGCCACACCACCGAATCAGTGCGGGCGGATCTGGAGAAACAGCGGCAGGAGACCGCCTCGGTCGCCGCCGCCATGACCCAGATGGAGGCCTCGGTGCGCGAGGTGGCGCAGGCTGCCAACCAGACCCTGGAGCGGGTGCAGGATGTGGAGAAGGCCTCCGAGATGGGACGCAAGGTGATGGCAGGCAATATCACCACCACTCATCAACTGGCGGGCAAGCTGCAACAGACCGGCAAGGTGATTGGTGATGTGAGTGCCATGAGCAGCCAGATCGGCAATATCCTCGATGTCATTCGCGGCATCGCCGAGCAGACCAACCTGCTGGCCCTCAACGCCGCCATCGAAGCGGCGCGGGCCGGCGAGCAGGGGCGCGGTTTTGCGGTGGTGGCGGATGAGGTGCGCAGTCTGGCGGGCCGCACCGCCCAGTCCACCAGCGAAATCCAGACCATGATCGAGAACCTGCAGCAGGGGGTAGCCAAGGCGGTGACCGTGATGCAGGAGTGCTCTCGCGAGATGGACAGTTGCGTGGATCAGAGCTCTCACGCCAACAACGCCATGGAGGAGGTGCAGGGGATTGTGGTGCTGATCAGCGACATGTCGAGCCAGATCGCCTCTGCCGCCGAGCAGCAACAGGCCACCAGCGCCGATATCGCCACCAACCTCAACCGCATCTCCGATATCTCGGATCTCAACTATCAGGGGATCGAGCGGGTGGCCGAGACCAGCCAGCAGCTGGACTCCCTTGCCGAGCAGCAGGAGAGCCTAGTCAAGCGCTTCCGCCTCAGCGCCTGATGGTCGAGAGTTGAAACAACAAGGCCCCGCAGATGCGGGGCCTTCTCTTTATTGCGGCAGTGACAAGGGGATCAGGCGTAGGCGATAGCACCCTTGCCGACCCCTTCATAGGCGACAATCTTGACGAACTTGTCGCCCACCATCTTCTTCACTTCGCGGGCGATATAGCAGGCCAGCAGCTCGACTGTGGTGTCGGTGTCGATCATCTCTACCTCGGCGGTGGGGATGGCCAGCTGGAACAGCCCTTGCGGCGCCACATATTTGAAGCCGCAGTGATGCTCGCCAAGCTGGGCATTGGCGCGAGGGCTCAAAGCGAGTTCGGTCAGCGCCACCTTGTCCTCCTCGGTGCCGAGGTAGATATCGCCCCAGCGCTCGGCCCAGTTGAGCTCAAGCTCTTGGTCGCGCTCGCCATCGACGTGGATCTCGATGGGAGAGCGGTGGCCGTGGGCGATACGCTGGCAGTTGCCATCGTGCTTTTTCAGGCCGTGGCTGTAGTGGTAGAAGGCACCGGTGATCGCCTCCTGACGCAGGGTCAGGGAGAGATCCTTGATATTGCCCGGCAGCCGTTTGGCCAGTACCGCCAGCAGGTAGCGGGTCACCGACTCTTTATCAACTTGCGGGGCCGGGATAAAGGCAAAGCCCTGGGATGGGCAGCGCAGGTGGATGGAGCGACCCGGGCGCAGCAGATCCACAGTGCTTTCGTCACCATCCAGTGTCTCGACGTGGATCAGCGGGCACTCGGTCGGCACCAGCAGCTTGTGGTCCACCTCTTCATCGATGATCGATTTGATCAGCTTCTTTACCCGGCCAAAGTCCAGCAGCATGCTCATTTCGTTGAGCTCACCGCTCATTTCGATATCTACCAGCCAGCTCTCGCCCACCATGCCGCGGCGTTCGCACAGGTAGCTGGAGTCGATCACGGTCAAATCTCTTACAAATAACTTCATCAGTCAGGCCTTGCTACAGAGAAAGGGCAGTTTTGCGCTATTATGACCCGCGATTATCGGCAAAGGAACTGGAACCCCCCATGAACAAACTGCTTATCAAGAATGCCACCCTGGTCAACGAAGGCCGTATCTATGCCTCCGATGTGTTGATCGAGGGGGAACGGATTGCCCGCATCGCCCCGGATATCGAGGCGCCCGATGCGCTGGTGATCGATGCCGCAGGTCGCCATCTCATCCCCGGAATGATCGATGATCAGGTCCACTTCCGGGAGCCGGGATTGACCCACAAGGGGACTATCGCCAGCGAATCCCGCGCCGCCGTCGCCGGTGGCACCACCAGTTTCATGGAAATGCCCAACGTCAATCCCCAGACCACCACCCTCGACGCCCTCGAAGCCAAATACCAGATCGCCGCCAACTCCTCCGTCGCCAACTACAGCTTCTATCTCGGCGCCACCAACGACAACCTTAAAGAGATCAAGCGTCTCGACCCCAAGCAGTCCTGCGGGGTCAAGGTGTTTATGGGCTCCTCGACCGGCAACATGCTGGTGGACAATCAGGAGACCCTGGCGGCCATCTTCCGCGAAAGTCCGGTGATGATCGTGACCCACTGCGAAGACACCCCGACCATCGCCAAGGCGGAAGAGGCGGCGCGGGCCAAGTGGGGCGAGAATGTGCCGATGGGCGAGCACGGCCGCATTCGCAGTGACGAGGCGTGCTACAAATCCTCCAGCATGGCGGTGGCGCTGGCGAAAAAATACGGTGCCAAGCTGCACGTGCTGCATCTGACCTCGGCCAAGGAGCTGTCGCTGTTTACCGCCAGCCATGATCTGAGCGAGCTGAAGGACAAGAACATCACCGCCGAGGTGTGTGTGCACCACCTCTTCTTCAATGATGCCGATTACGAGACCCAGGGCAGCCTGATCAAGTGCAACCCTGCGGTGAAGAGTGCCGCCGACCAGCAGGCGCTGCTGGATGCGGTACGCAACGATGTACTCGACATCATCGCCACCGACCACGCGCCCCACACCTGGGAAGAGAAGCAGAACAGCTACTTCAAGGCGCCGTCTGGCGTACCGTTGGTGCAGCACTCTTTGCAGGCGCTGCTGGAGCTCTACCACAACGGCGTGTTTACCCTGGAGACTATCGTCAAGAAGACCTCCCATGCGGTGGCCGAGCGCTTCCAGGTGCAGGATCGCGGTTATATCCGCGAGGGCTACTTCGCCGATCTGGTGCTGCTGGATCTGGGCAAGCCCTATGTGGTCAACGATGACAACATCCTCTACCACTGTGGCTGGTCGCCATTCAACGGCTACCGCTTCCACAGCACGGTGGAGATGACGCTGGTGAACGGCCAGATCGCCTGGCAAAACGGGCAGGTGACTGACCAGATCCTGGGCAAGCGGCTGACCTTTAACCGCTGATTGTTCGCAAAGCAGGCGAACGCACCGTGGCCGAGGAATTGGCGGCGTTTCCCTGTTGACAGGGCAGGGTCATCTCCATAAACTCTGCCCCCGTCAGCCGAGCTGACTCCGTCGGTGTGTAGCGCAGCCAGGTAGCGCATCTGCATGGGGTGTAGAGGGTCGGAGGTTCGAATCCTCTCACACCGACCAAATTCCCCGGTAAAGGCCTTGTCAAACGACAAGGCCTTTTCTTTTGGCTCTGTCCCGTCC